>JBKJNL010000249.1:0-5507 GCA_046593615.1 Myxococcota bacterium
TGAAGACCGTGCGCGCCAAGAAGAGTTGAACGGCCGCGGCGCCTCCGCTTCGACGTCGACGCTTCGACGTCGACGCTTCGATCTTGACGCTTCGATCTCGGCGCTGCGATCTCGGCCCTTCGATCTCAGCTGCAAGCTCGACGCTTCAACCTCGACGATGCCGCCAGCGATGATGGCGGCATCGTCGCCTGTCTCTCAGAAGCTCGAGTCAAAGACGTGCTTCTCGATGGGCTCGCGATCGTTCGGCAGCTCGCCGGCTTGCTTGGCCTCGGGCAGCGACGACGGATCACCGGGCAAGCCAATGGCGACCATGCAGAGCACGTCGATGCCTTCGGGGGCGTTGACGACCTCGGCGGCCTTTTTTTGATCGAAGCCTTCCATCGCGTGGATCACGAGGCCTTGCTGCGTGCCCTGCAGCGCCAGCGCCATCCAGGCCGCGCCGGTGTCGAACGCGTAGAGCCGCGCCGGCTTCTGGCTGCCGTCGCTGGCCACGCGCCGGGTCTGGCCGCAGACGACGACGAGGGCGGCGGCCTGCAGGCACCAGTCTTTGTTGAAGTCCATCAGCAGGTCGGCGAAGCGGGCGAACGCCGGTTGCTCGCGGCGGGCGACGACGAAGCGCCAGGGCTGCATGTTGCCCGACGACGGCGACCAACGGGCGGCTTCGAACAGGCGGTTGAGCTCTTCGGTGGGCAGCGCGGCCCCCGACATCGCCCGCGGCGAGTGGCGACGAAGGAAGAGCGGATCGATGGCGTGCTGGGCCTGGCGCATGGGGACCTCGACGGGAGCCGGTTCGGTTTGACGAGCGCGTCGTCGTCTCACGCGACCGCTGCTCTGCCAAGCGCGTGGCTCTTCGGGCCTGCGCTTTTCGCGGCAAGCTCGCAAACAAGCTCGTCGGCTGACCCACGACACCGCGGGAAAGCGACCAAAGCCTCGACGCAGGGGCCATCGCTGCTTATCTCTGAAGGATGTCCACGCCCCGCGCTGAAAACATGGAGCCCGCCGCGGCCGGCGCCGTCCTCGAGGGTGCTCTGCGCGGCCTGCCGAAAAAGGCCGAGCTCACCATCGCCGACGCCGCCGCAAAGGCCGGCCTGGCCTTGCGCGACGCCGAGCGCGGCCTGCACTTCCTGTCGACGAAGTACCGCGGCACCCTCTCGGCCACCGACCAGGGCGAGCTGCTGTTCAAGTTCCCCTGGGGCTTCTCGCTGCCGCTGGTGAAGAAGCCGTGGTTCGTCCGCGGCGTCGAGCGCGTCGGCAACTTCGTGCGCGGCGTCGGCAAGTTCGTCGTCCGCGCCTGGGTCAGCATCGTGATGATCGGCTACGCCGCCGTCTTCGTCGCCCTCGCCCTCGCCTGGGCGTTTTCGGGGCGCAGCGACGACCGCGGCGGCGGCGGCTTCACCGCCCTCTACGTCATCGTGCGCGTCATCTCCGAAGCGTTGTTCTGGACGTTCCACCCGTTCTCGCCGCTCGCCGTGCAGCGGCAGCACCGCCACCAGCAACGCCACCAGCAGCACCTGCGGGCGCGCGGGCCGCGGCGCACGCGCACCATCATGCGCTTCGGCCAGCAAATCGAGGTCGACGACGACGACGACGACAAAGGCGCAGAAGACGACGACGAGAAGATCCCCTTCTACGAGCGCGTCAACCGCTTCGTCTTTGGCCCCGAGCCCGAGAAGGTCGACCTGCACGAGATGCAGCGGCGGTTGATCGCCCAGATCCGGGTGAACGCCGGCCGCATCGGCCTGCTCGACGTCATGAAGGTCACCGGCCTGCCCCGCGAAGAGGCCGACCCGCTGATGGCGAAGCTGCTGCTCGACTACGACGGCGAGGTCGACGTCTCCGACGACGGCGCCATCACCTACCGCTTCGCCGGGCTGCGAAAGACCGCCGGCAGCGTCGACGATCGCGCGCCGCCCCCGGTGTGGAACGAGCGCAAAAAGGCCCCGGCCATCACCGGCAACGCCTCTGGCAGCAACTTCCTTGTCGCGGCCGTCAACGGCTTCAACCTGCTGATGTCGTTCATCGCCTTGAACATGAACCTGACCATCGATCGGGTGTTCCATCTCATCCAGCAGGCCCAGAGCAAGATCCCGCTGCCGCCCCTGCCCTACGACGGGATGCCCCTCGTGCTGGGCATCATCCCGCTGTTGTTCTCGGCGCTGTTGTTCGCCCTGCCCCTGTGGCGCCTGCTGCGGTCGGGCGCGAAGAAGAAAGAGGCCGACGCCGAAAACGCCCGCCGCGCTGTCTTGCAGACCGTGTTCGAGCAGATGGAGCAGGCCGCCGAGAGCGGCAAAGCCGACGACCAGCGCGGCATTCGCGAAGCCGCGCTCAAGCGGGCCTGGCACAAGGCGACCGGCGAGGCTCCCGACGACAAAGAGCTCATCGCCGCCATCGTCGCCCTCGGCGGCGACATCGACATGGATGCTTCGTCGTCGGAGTCGGGTGGCCCTGCTGGCGGACGGGCCCTGTACCGCTTCCGCGATCTCGAGGCCGAGGTGGCCGAGCTGCAGAAGCAACGGGAGCAGGCCTCGGAGCAGGAGAAGTCGGCCGGCGCCGTCGTCTTTCGCGCCGAATAGCGGAACCGCGGGGGCTGCTCCGCCGGGGCTGCTCTGCCGCCGACGGCCCGGATCCTGGCGCACGTTTCCGGTCGACGATGCGGCCAGCGGACCCTACGTTTGCGCTGTCGCGGTGGCCGTCTCCCGCTGCGAGCGGACCCTATGCAGCACGACCCAAAACGCGAACGCGACCCCGAACGCGACCCCGATCGCGATGATGTCGCCCTGACGCTGCGCGTGTCGCGCTCGGCCGTCGCCACCGCCATCGCCGTCGTCGCCCACGTCGTCGTCTGCGTCGTCGTCGCCCGCCTGCCCGATCCGAAGCCGCTGCCGAAGCGCATCGCCATCACCCTGCAGGCACCGCCGCCGCCGCCACCGCCGTCGATGTCCCCCGACCCGGCGCCGCGCCCGCCACCGCCCGGCGAGAAGACCAAGAAGTCGCCGCCGAAGCAGGCCCCGCCCGAGACGTCGCCGGTGGCGCCGGAGCTGCCGCCGTCTGAGCATCCGCCCGAGAACCGGGCCCAGCTGCCCGTCGTCGAGACGTCGCCCACGCCGGCGCCGCCGCCCAAGACGACGTGGCAAGAGCGCCTGGCCGAGTCGCTCGCGCCGACCGCGCCCAAGGTGCCGACCGGCGTGCTCGCGCCCTCGTTCTCGACGTTGAACCGCGTGGCGCAAAACGACGCCCGCTTGCACGACGAAGAAACCGAAGCCCGCCTGCAGACCGATCACGGTCCGTTCTTCCGGCGCGGCATCGAGGCCCTGCGCAGCAACTGGCACCCCGACGAGGTGTTGCGCAGCGCCGGCCGCGATCCGACGAAGCTGTGTGGCAAGCAGACGCGCACGACCTACGCCGTGGCCGTCATCGACCGCGCCGGCAACGTCGTCGACATCGAGGTGAAGAAGCCCTCAGGCTGCACGCCCCTCGACGAAGAAGCCGTCGGCGCGTTCTTGCGCGTGGCCCAGTTTCCAAACCCGCCCGCCGGCCTGTTCGTCGACAACGAGGGCGAGCCCACCAAGACCGCCCGCTACCCCGTGCGCTTCATCGTCAGCTTCGACGGCCGGCTGCAGCTCGACTGGGGCTGACGACGGTGCAGCACAGCGGACGCCGGCCCGCGGCGGTGCACGCGAAGGTCAGCACGTGCACCTCGTGTGCAAAGCGGTGTGCAAAAGCGGTGTGCAACAGCGGCGCCCAGAAGCGCTGAGAAGCGATGCGCGACGACGCCTGGCGACGTCGAAGCCGCGCCGGTGTGCGCAGCGGCGGCGACGGCCCCGGTCCTGCAATGCAATGTGGCTCGGAGGTCTCCGTGCCCCTCTCTCCCGTCGCCCTGGTTGCCCTGCCCGCCCTGCTCCTCGTCACCGTGGCCTGCGGCCGTGAGGTCGACGTCGCGCCCCGCGGGGCTGACCGCGTCGGGCGCCAACCGGTTCCCGCGGTCTGCGCCGGCGTGGCCTGCGGCGAGCACGCGTCCTGCGAGGCCGACGGCGGGGTCGCGGCCTGTCGCTGCGACGAGGGCCATCGCAGCGCCCCCGCAGGCTGCGTGGCCGATGGCACCGGGCCCGCCGACGACGTGCCAGGCGACGACGTCCCCGCCGATGACGTCCCCGCCGACGATGTCCCCGCCGACGACGTCCCCGCCGACGACGTCCCCGCCGACGAGGTCCCCGCCGACGACGTCCCCGCCGACGACGCCCCCACAGCGGGATCCGGCGGCTCCGGCGGCGGCACCGGCACCGTCGCTGGACCGTGCCTCGATTGCCTGGTGCACGTGCCGCCCGCCCGATCACCGACAAGACCGATGCCGCTGCTCGTGGCCCTGCACGGCGACGAAGGACGAGACTTCGGCCGCGCCGCCGCCACCCAGGGCGTCATCGGCCTGTGGGGTGCTGCCGCCGACGCCGAGGGCTTCCTCGTGTTGGCGGTCGCCTGCCCGGCGTCTGAGGGCTGCAACGGCGCCTGGAGCGATTGGCTGGCCGCCGAGAACTACGACCTGTCGCCGTCGATCGTCAGCTGGCTCGACGCGCAGGTGGACGCTGTCGAGCAGCTCTATGACGTCGACGTCTCGCGGGTGGCACTGGCGGGGCACTCCGGCGGCGCCTACTGGCTCGGCTCGTTCGCCCAGGGACGCGCCGCCCGCTACTCCGGCGTCGCCTTTGTCGCCGGCGGCATGCCTGCGTACACCGCGTTCCATGCCTGCCCGACGGTGAAGATCCCCGGTTACTTCCTGGGCGGCGACGGCGACTTCCGCACGCAGCAGATGAGCGACACCGCCAACGCCTATGCAACCTGCGGGCAGGAGATCACCACCGACCTCATCGCCGGCGGCACGCACCAGTCGACCATCAGCAGCCTCTCGAGCGGCAAGGCCGCAACCATCATGGCCTGGCTCAAAGACCGCCCGCTGTCGCCCTGAGCCGGCCCGTCTCCCAGCGAAAGCGGCCCAGCGAAAGCGGCCCAGACGAAAGCGGGCCAGCGAAAGCGGCCCAGCGAAAGCGGGCACCCAGGATCCTGCAACCAGATGGTTGCTGATTTTTCTCAGAAGAGCTGCAGCCCGACGCTGACCGTGCCGTGCCAGTTGAACAGCCGATCCTCGACGACCACGCCGTCGTCGAAGCGGGCGGCGCCGGTGGAAAAAACCGGCAACCCGATGGTTGCCCAGGGCAGCACGTAGACGTCCTTGACGATGCCGGCGCCGTGGAACGGGAACCAGGTGAAGCCCGCCGTGGCATGCGCATAGATCTCGTGGCTGACGGCGATGCGCGCCGGCACGACCTCGTCGACGGTGCGCAGCTGGTAGGCGTAGAGCTCGGGGCCGAAGAAGAAGCCGCGGTGCCGGGCCTCGGCGGAAACGAACCAGCCCAGCTGCACCGCGGTCTCGGTGATCTTCAGCGGGTTCTCGTGCTGCACCACCAGCGGCACCAAGAAGCGCGGCACGTCGACGACAAAGGCGGCGACGCTCA
>JBKJNL010000323.1:0-8147 GCA_046593615.1 Myxococcota bacterium
CTTGTCGGCGACGTCGCCGGTCAGCTCGAAGCGCCCCTGGTCGCGCTGGTTCGGCCAGGCCTCCATGACGCCGACGGTCTGGAACATCGAGGCCCCGATCTGCGGCCCGGTGTGGCAGGTGACGCAGCCGACGTTGAGAAAGACCCGCAGCCCGGCGATCTCGCGGGGGCGCAAAATGGTGGTGTCGCCGGCGAGGTAATCCTCCCAGCGCCCGGGGGTGACGAGCCCCCGCTCAAAGGCGGCGAGGGCCGCTGAGACGTGCTCCATCGTCAGGGGCTCGGGGCCCGGAAAAGCGGCCGTGAAGCGTTGGCGATAGCTGTCGACAGCGGCGAGGCGGGCGAGCAGCTCGGGTCCCGGCAGGGCCATCTCATCGGCGTTTTCGATCGGGCCGCGGGCCTGGGCTTCGAGCGTCGCGGCCCGGCCGTCCCAGAACTGAACGAAGCGGCCGGCGGCGTTGTAGACGCTCGGCGTGTTGCGGCGGCCGAGCTTGCCGTTGTGGCCGCGCGACAGCGCCTCGTTGTCGACGCCAAACTTCTGCAGGTCGTGGCACGAGTTGCACGACAGGTCGCTGTTGCGCGACAGCCGGGTGTCGAACCACAGCAGACGGCCCAGATCGACGACGGCGGCGTCGGCGGCCGTGACGGTCTCCTTCTGCCCGGCGACCGCCTGGAAGCGACGCAGCAGCCGCGGGTTGATGGGGGCGACGTTGAGGGTGCTGTCGTCGTCGTCTTTGTCAGCGCCGCCGCTGGCTGGCGCGACGGTGTCGGTCGCGAGCGGCGCAGGTGCGCAGCCCACTGACATCGAGAACATCGCACCGAGGGCCAGGGCGCAGGCGAAGGAGCGTTTGAGCATGCCCCCCCATCGGCGGCGTCGCTGGCGACTTGAGCGCCCACGGGCGAGCGGCCGGCAGGCACCGCTCGCGAGAACGGGACGAGCGCCCGCCGATCAAGTGATCAGAGGTTGAACACCTGGATGAAGGTGCTCAAAAGCTCGGGGTTGTTGGTTTTCACTGTGCCGTTCATGAACTCGCTCACCTCAGGGATGTAGTGATCCCGGATGATGCGCGTGAACGTCTTGGCGTCGGTCTTGAAGACGCAGTCGGCGCGGCCGTCAAGCTTGTCGTTGACGATCAAACAGCCTTGTTTGGTGACCTGAACCGTCCACTTGGCGTCTTTTGATTCGCCGAGGGAGAAGTACCAGGTGCATGGCTCCTTCACCTCGTCCTGCTGAAAGCGCGTGCGCAGGTCGGTGAAGATCTCGGCGAGCACCCGGCTCGACGCCGATGCGCCGTCGTCGTGGCCGTTCTTGCCCTGACCGTTGTGGGCGCCGTTGCCCGGGCTGTTTGCGCCGTTGAGGGCGCCGTGCTCGACGGCGCGGACGCGGCCGAGGACGTCGTCGAGGGTGCGTTCGAGGTTGAAGCGGCGCTCGTCGCGCAGGGCTTCGACGGCCTTTTGCACGACGACAGCCATCTTCTGGATGGCGGTGCTCGGGCGCAGGCCCAGGGCCTCGATGGCCGCCGACAACGTCGCCGCGGCGATGGGCTCGCCGATGCGCACGCCGACGCGGCGGTTCTTGGGCACAAAGGCGCCGCGCGGCATCGAGCGGTAGGTGCCATCGACATACACTGGAAGAATGTCGACGCCGTGTTTCAATGCCAACCAGGTCACCGCCGGACGGAACTGACCCATCTCGCCGTTGGTGGTGCGCGTGCCCTCCGGGAAGATGAGCACGGTCTGGCCGTTCTCGAGGAGCGACGATGCTTCGCGCATCGCCTCACGCGGGTTGTCGCCGCGGTCGAGGGGCCGGAGGTTCGTCAGGTTTTCAAAGTAGGTGCGGCGCCATTTACCCTCAAAGAAATAATCCTTTGCGGCCAGGGCAACCAGGTCCTTGCCGTAGTCGCCGAGGGCCATCTTGATGAGGCCCATGTCGAGGTGGCTGGCGTGGTTGGCGCAGACGATGGTGGGGCGGTCCCACGGGATGTGCTCTTTGCCGTCGACGTCCATCTGCATCATGCGGTCGTAAAACGCGCGCTGCAGGCCGCCGAGGGCGCTCTTCAAGACATTCTTCACCGGGTCGGGCACGGCCATGGGCGCGTCGCGGTCTTCTTTGACCCGCTTCTTCTTGCCCGGGGCGGTCAGGCGATCCTCGACGACGATCTTGCCCTCTCGGGGCAGCACCTCGTTCGGTGACAAGGGCGCGCCGGCCACCCTAGCGAGCGCCGCGGGGTGCGGGGCTTCGGCGGTCAGGGCCACGAGCTGTGCCAGGGCCTCGGTGCGCTTGAGCTTCTTGTCGCCGGTGCGCGGCAGCGGTGTCGTCGTCGCCTTGATGAGCGAAGGGCGCTCGCTCTCGTCGATCTTGCGGGCCTGCCAGGCCACGTTCTTTTCGACGACGGCGGGCTCTTGCCCCTTCTCCATGACGACCAGCACGCCGAGGCGCTCGCCGCCCTGGCCGTCGGGCATGCCGACGACGCACAGCTCGTCGACGCCGCGGGCCGAGACCAACAGCTCTTCGAGGGCCCGCGGGTACACGCGCTTGCCCGAGGCCAGCGTGATGACCTCGTCGTGGCGGGCGACGACGATGATGCGGCCTTCTTTGTCGATCTTGCCGACGTCGCCGGTGCGCAACCAGCCCTCGGTCATCGTCTTGGCGGTCATCTCTTCGTCGAGGTAGCCGCGCATGACGGTGTCGCCGCGGGCGACGATGTCACCGATGCCGTCTTCGTTGACGTCGCGGATCTCGACCTGCACGCCCGGCACGGCCTTGCTGCCGCGGGTGTCGCCGACGGCGAGGACGGGGGCGGCTTCGGTGAGTCCGTAGCTCTGCTTGAGCTCGATGCCGAGGTTTCTGAATGTGTCGGCGGTCTTCTTCGGGACCGGCCCGCCCGTCGACACGAGGAAGCGCAGGCGGCCACCGAGGCGATCGTGGATGGGCGCGAACAGCACGCGGCCGAGGTTGATGCCGAGCGTCGAGCCCAGCGTGCGGTTCAACAGCACGCCGGCCTTGAAGGCGGCTTCGGCAAACGGGCCGCTCTCGGCGAGGTCGGCGCGCAGCTTCTCCTCGAGGTCTTCCCAGACCTGGGGCACGCCAATCATCGCGGTGATGCCGGCGATCTGAAACGCCTCGCTCAGCTTCTCGGCGGTGACGTCATCGACGTAGGTGACGCGCGCGCCGCGCAGCAGCGGCAACAGCAGGCCGCACGTGAGCTCGAACGTCGACGTCAACGGCAGCACGCTCAGGCCTGAATCGCGCCGCGTGATCTTGAAGAGCGGCGCCACCGACGCCAGCACGCTGGTCAGGTTCTTGTGCGTGAGCACCACGGGCTTGCTCTGCCCGGTGGTGCCGGCGGTGTAGGCGATGACGGCGACGTCGTCGGCGCTGATCAAGACCTCGGGCGGCACGATGGTGTCGCTGCCGCGCGGGCTCTCGACCATCTCGACCAGGTCGAGGCAGGCGGCGTCTTCGGGGGCAAAGGCGTTGGTCTCGGTGAGCGCAAAGGCCGCGCCGACCTCTTTCATGCGACGGCCGAGCTCGGCCGGCGGCAGCGACGGGTCGAGGGGCACCACCGAGGCGCCGGTGCTCAAGATGCCAAAGAACGCGATGGCCCACTCGGGGCTGTTCTTGGCGATGAGCGCGACGTGGGCGCCGGGGTGGACGCCGACGTCGGCCAGGCGGTTGGCGCAGGCGTGGGCGCGGCGGCGCAGGTCGCGGTAGCTGACGCCGTAGACCTCGGACTTCGGCGTGTCGTCGTCGTCTTTCTTCTGCGCGCCGGGCGGGCCGGGCGCGGGCGTGCCGCGGGGCAGGGGTACAAGGCGCTGCACGGCGATGTTGCCGCCTTCGCGGTCAGCGATCTCGTCGAGGAAGCTTACGAGGTCGGAGAAGCGATCTTCCGGGCGCGGTCGCTTCGTGAGCTTGGCCTCGAGGTGCGGGAACACCCACTTGCGCAGGCCCTTGATGTGGACCTCGTTCATGTAGTGGCGCCAGTCGAGGCTCTCGATGCGCCACGGCAACAGCGCCTGGTCGTGGGGCACGACGCGGGCGTAGTCTTGCCGCGTGTTGTCGCAGCGAAACGTATAGTTGTACTCGTGGATGAACGGCATGAAGACGTTCATGATGGTGTCGACCATCTTGATCTGCTTCTGGACAGCGTCGACCTGTTTCTTCGCGCCGCGCACCAGCGACGACGCCGGCGTCTTCTGCAAGATGCCCAGCGCGCTGCTGACGCCGGCGAGGGCTTCGGCATGCATTTTGGCGCCGGTCAGCTCATAGGTGCGGCGGTCGATGGGCGAGGTGCCGAAGCGGGCCAGGGTGCGGTTGACCAGGGGGTTGCCGCGGGTCTTGCTGCGCATGAATTTGCGCTTGTAGAGAGCGGCGAGCTCGCACAATCGATAGACGGTGATGGCGTTGGTGTCGCTGGTGCCATATTGATACACCTTCGCTTGCGTGCCCTGCAGCAGCGCGGCCATCGACACGATGGTGCCGGCGCAGACGTAGTCGACGGGCACGATGTCGAGCACGTGGCCCGGCGCCGTCGGCACGCGAAAGAGCCCGTTCAAGCCCAGGTAGATGATGGGCGCCGTGGTGTTGATGCCTTCGTTCCAGCCTTCGAACGGGAACTCGGCCGAGCTCTCGACGACGGCGGGGCGGACGATGGTGTAGGGCTGCCCGCTGTTGGCGAGGATCTGCTCGCCGATCGACTTCGTGTACGTGTACGTGTTGGGCCAGCCCCAGTGCTTCGCGCGCTTCATGCCCATCTCGCCGAGCTCGTCGTCGATCCAGCGGGTGCGCTCTTTGGCGATGGCCTGCTTGAGTGGCTCGCCGGTCGTGGGGCGGTTGAGCTCGCGCAGCTTCGAGCGCGCGCGGTCGAGGAACTGGCTCTGCAGGTCGGCGTCGTTGACGCGGGTGCGCAGGTGGGCCGCGATCTCCATGCCTTCGCGCAGCTCGCGCTCGGGGTCCCACGTCGAGCGGTCGAGCCCTTCGCCGCTGCCGGTCTCGGCGCGCGGGAACGGGCAGTCGCGCGGGTCGTCTTCAAAGATGGTGCCGGTGCGGGCGCCGGCGACGTAGCAGGTCGAGGTGTGCAGCATGGGCACGGCGTCGGCGACGGCGCACGGCACACTGTCCTGCCCTTCGACAGAGACGGCGCGCAGCACGCGGGCCAGCTCGAGCAGGTTTTTCACGCCGATCGCGTTCACCTGCAGGCCCTCGTCGAGAGGCGGGTCGAACGAGACGACGCCGGCGACGTTGCAGATCAAGTCGATCTTTTTAGAGGTGAGCTTCGCCAGCCATTCACCCTTCACTCCCCCGAGCGGCTCGACGACGTCGCCGGGGATGGGCGTCAATTTGGTGTACAGGTCGACTTTGCCGGCTTCACCGGAAATGCTGTAGTCGCTGCGGCACGGGTCGAGGCACGGCGTCGGCCAGACCTCCTGCTCGAAGCGGTCTTTGCTGCTGAGGCCGCCCTTGCCGCGCACCATCAAAAAGATGTGGCCGATGTCGGGGAAGCGCTTGAGCAGCATCCCGATCAACACCTTGCCGAGGAAGCCGGTGCCGCCGACGACGACGATGTTCTTGCCGGTCAGCGTCGCGGTGACGTCGAGCGGCGGCAGGCCTTCACGCTGGCGGCCCGAGGGCGGCAGCGGGGCCCGCACGCGCGGCGCAAACGAACGACCAACGGGATCCCAGCGGTGCTTCTTTGACGTCGACATCGCAGCCGAATTCGCCCCTGCCGTCGACGACGTCAACCGCTTGGCACGTTCCAGGTCCGGTGCGTATCGACGTACGCACCGCGACGATCGGCCCGACGATCAGGACGTGCGACTGCGCCGTCAGGTCTTCAACTGGGGCGGCGGCGCTGACGGCTTGTCGTCGGCGCTGACGTCGACCATGAGGATCGGCGGCACGTGGACCATGGTCATCTGCGGGTTCGGCGGGGCCGTGTCCTGGGCCATGGCGATGGCCTCCTGCAGGTTGGCGGCGGGCTCGTAGCCGAACAGCTCGCACATGTAGTCGTCGGTGGCGCCGGCGACGATCACGCGCCCGAGGTGCTGGCGGCCGGCTTCACCCCAATACCACATGAAGAACGGGTGGGCTCCATGATATGCATGTGACTTGCGATAGAGCTCGACGTAGGTCGGGTCATTCGCAAACTTCTCTTCGTATTTCTTATGCAACGTCTTCGCGTCGCGCGTCTCGGGCAGCAAGCGGTGCACGAACTCGATGTACGGCGCGTGGTGCACCGGATCGAACTGGTCGTTGAAGGGGTGGGTGATGATCACCGTGCCGCCCTTCTTGATGAGCGGGTTGTTGCGGTAGAGGTTGTGCAGGTAGCCCGTCGCCTGCACCTGCACGAGCAGCGGATTGAGGTATGAGTGTACGTTGTATGGGCTGACATACGGGATACCAAAGATCCCGATGTCGGCCTGTCCCTTCACGGGAATGGCGTACTGCTCGAAGCACTTCTCGACGGTCCGCTTGTGGACCGCGTCGCATTCGCCGGCCCAGACGCCGATGAGCTCGTACGGCGCCGGCGACGAGTACAAGACCTTCTGGCGGGCGGCGTGGGGCAGCGTGTCGAGGGTCGCCTTGAGCGCCCGCGCCTTTTGCAGCTCGAAGTCGGACCAGTTCTCTTCTTTCTTGTGAAAGAAATTGAGCTGGTCAGGGAACATACGATTGTTGATCGCGGTTTCGATGTGGAAGATCTTGACGTTCTTCTCAAGGAAGCGGCCCTGGCGGTTCACGGACGCTGCCAGCGGCGACTTCTCCTCGCGCGGGTCCATATACGAGTCGCATTTTTCCATCACATATGGGTTGTGGTGGGCGCGCAGTGCTTTATATCCTGTAAGGCCGGTAGCGACCGACTTGTGGCCACCATCCATGGGCACCAGATTGAGGTTTACGTAGATCAACAAATCGGACTCCATGGCCCGCTTGTTGATCTGAACGTATTCGCCCTGATCGGTCTTGCCGAGGTCGAGCATGTTGTCGTGGTCTTCGGCGTCGTGGTTGTAGAGCCGGTCGGGCGCGTAGCCGTCGTAGATGCGGTCGCCGACGACGTGGCGCAGCTCGGCGGGCGTCATGCGCCGGTGCACGGCGAGGGCGGCGATGAGGTGGATGTCGTCGACGCCGTGGTTGCTCAGGATCTCGAGCACGACCTCAAGCACGCGCTGGCGCACGTCGGGGCGGCGCATGGGCGGCAGGGGCAGCGAGATGTCGTCAAAGGCGATGGTGACCTTCATGCCCGGCCACAAGAGCGCGTGCAGCGGGTCCATCCCCAACGGGTTGTTGAGCGCGTAGCGGATGGCCGCCTCGGGGTCCTTCAGGCCCACGATCGGCGGCTTCGGGTAGATGACCCGCGTGCCGGCCGGCAGGTGCTCGAACAACAGCTGCTCGCCGGAGAACATCAGGCGCGCGGGGCTGTCGTTGTCGACGATGTGGATCTGCGAATTCGACATGGGCGGCGGAATGGCGGGTGCCGTCGTCGTCGTCAAGGTGATGCCGTCAGATGATGGATCGTCGTCGTGCGTAGCCAGATACGCAGGTCGCTACCCGGCGCCTTCGCCCTCGCCTTCGCCCTCGCCGACCGGGGCCACAAAGACGTCGGAGGCCGGGTCTTCGACGGGGCATTGGGCGTTGCCGACGTCGGCGGGATGCAGCGCGATCGTGATCTGCAAGGCCTCGTCGCGCGTGCGCGTGAAGCCGCCGGCGCAGCCCCGGGCGATAAAGGTGTTCTCGGTCGAGCAGCCCGCCTCTGCCTGCTCGTTGCAGCCCTGCACGTCGACGGAGAAGCCCACGCCCGGCGGCACCTCGACGAAGTCGTCGGGGATGCCGCCGATCGAAAACGGCCCCTGCACGAGGGGCTCGTTGACCGGCGCCCCGGCCAGGCGAAAGGCGAAGCGCACGAAGGGCACCGGCAGCGCCGGGTTCAGGTCATCCGCCCGCGTCAGCGTGATGCCGACCTGCGGATCGCAAGCCGCCAGCAGCAGGGCCGCGACGACCACGCCGGCGCTGATGACGCCGCTGACGACGACAGGGTTACTGGAACGCGCTGGCGTCGACGGCATAGGTGAACCCCTTGTCTTTGTTGCCTTCGTTGACGACGACGACGGCGACGCCGATGGCGATGACGCCGACGAGGGCCACGCCGCCGGCGA
>JBKJNL010000414.1:0-3350 GCA_046593615.1 Myxococcota bacterium
CTGAGACCGTGGCCGGCCGGCCATCGACCTCGGCGGCCGAAAAGACAAAGCCCGTCGACGCGCCGAGGGCCGCCCAGGAAAACGCGGCGCGCGTGTCGCTGCCGGTGCCGGCGTCACTGTCGGTGCCGACGTCGACTGTGACGTCGACGACGTCGACGCGGGCCACCTGCCCGTGATCGTCGATGACGATGGCCAGCGCGACGGTGGCGCCGGTGGCGAGGGCGACTTCGGGGTGCGGCGGCGGCTCGCCCGTGATGAGCTCGGGCGGCTTCGTCAGGGTCTGGGCGATGAGCAAAGACGTCAGGGAGAGCAACACGCGGCGCAGCGTATCTGCAGCACGACGTCGCCACACTGTGCGGTGGCGCTCACAGCGGGCGCTTGGATGCCATGCCGGTCGACGACGTCACCGCCCCGCGTCGCAGCGCCGGAGCGGAGTTGTGGAGGGCGGCCAAGGGCGGTCCGGTTGTTGCGTTGACGCCGTCGGGCCGCATTGACCCACCGGAGCCGACCATGACCAAAGCCAAGCAATCGCCCAGCGAAAAAAGCGCCGACCGCGGCACGCCGATCGGCGAGCAGATCGCTGAGCTCTATGCCCTGATCAAAGACATCGACATCGCGATGCTGACCACCCAGCTCGACGACGGCAGCCTGGTGTCGCGGCCGATGTCGACGCAGACCCAGCGTGACGACGTCGATCTCTGGTTCATGAGCCGCACCGACACCCACAAGCTCGAGGAGATCGAGCGTCACCCCGACGTCAACCTCGGCTACTACAAGGACCGCGAGTGGGTCTCGGTGACGGGGACGGCGACGGTCACGCAGGACCGCAGCCTCATCCACCAGCTCTACCAGCCCGACTGGAAGATCTGGCTCGAGGACAACGGCGGCGCCGAGAACGGCGGCCCCGACGATCCGCGCATCGCCCTCATCAACGTGCGCGTCGATCGGGTCACCTACTTCAAGCGCACCCAGTCGCGGCCCGTCGTGCTGTTCGAGCTGGCAAAGGCCTTGATCACCGGCAGCGCGCCGAAGCTCGGCGAAGAGCGCCACCTCGAGGGCAACGTGCTGCACGACAACACGTCACGCTGAGGCGCTCGCGGCACTAACGTTGCCGTCGCCGTGTCGTTGTCGTCGTCGATCAGGCCGATCAGATGCCGAAGTCGAAGACGCCGGTGATGGTGAACGCCGGGGCAAAGAACAGCCCCGACGGCGCCGGCCCGTCGCACTCGGCGTCGATCTCCGAGGCCTGGAACTCGTCGCCGAAGCGGTTCGCCGAGATGGGGTGCTCGAGGCCGCTGCGGCCGATGCCGCGGGCTCCTTCGGTGCAAACACCCTGGCCGTCGCCGTAATCGGTGTAGCGAAAAGGGGCGTAGTTGGTGTGCCGGAACGGCAGGTCGACGCCGAGGGCGAAGTTCGGCGTGATGAAGTATTTGACGTCGAAGCCCCACTGAAAATAGGACCCTTGATAGGCATAGTCTTCGCCGATCAACGTGTAGCCGCCGCCGACGGAGATGCCGAGGTCGAAGGGGCGGTCGGTCCACTTGCCGGCGGGCGTGACCGACATCTGCGGCAGCACGAAGTCTTCGGGCAGGATGAAGCTCAAGACCTCAAGGGGCGTAACGCGAAAGACGCCGCCGACGTAGCCGCCGCCGCCGGGGTCGTTGCCGACGTCCCAGAAGTGGCCGGCGAATTGGGCTTCGGCGCCGGCCCAGCCAAACAGGTTCACGCCGAGCTTCACGCCGGGCGAGAAGCTCGACTCGGCGAGGCCGCCGTCGGGGTCGTCGTAGTCGACGATGACGTCGTCGGTGAAGAACAGGCCGTAGGCCGGAGCGAACTCGAGGTACAGCCCGCCGTGGCGGGCCTCGGCCGGGGCCGACCAGGTGGCGGCGAGGGTGAGGGCGAGGGCGATCAAGGCGGGGGCGCGCATGCGGCAGCGTCTGCCGCGACGTCGACGGGGGCGCAATCCGATGCCAGAACCCCGGCGTGCCGTCCTTTGATTTGCAGGCCCGAGACACCATCGTCGCCCCGGCCACGGCGCGCGGTCGCAGCGCCATCGCCGTCGTGCGGCTGTCGGGCCCGCAGGCCTTTGCGCTGCGCGATCGCCTCTTTCGCCGGCGCCGCCCGGGAGCCCATCCGCCGTTCGTCGCCGTCCGCGGTGACGTCGTCGTCGAACGGTCTCTCGTCGAGGGGCGCGCCGTCGTCGGCACCGCCGTCGAGGTCTCTGGCACCGGCCCCGGCGCGGTCGTCATCGACGACGGCTTGTGCGTCTCGTTCCCCGGCCCGCGCAGCTACACCGGCGAAGACCTCGTCGAGCTGTCGCTGCACGGCACGCCGTTGGTCGTCGACCTCGTTGTCGAGCAGCTGTGCGCCTGGGGCGCCCGCCCCGCCGAGCCCGGTGAGCTGACGCTGCGCGCGGTGCTCAATGGGCGCCTCGACCTGGCCGCCGCCGAAGCCGTCGACGCCGTCGTCGGCGCCCGCACCGGGGCGGCGCTCGTGGCCGCGCAGCGGGCGTTGCGCGGCGGGTTGCGCGACCAGATCGAGCCGGCCCGCGCCGTGCTCGTCGACGCCATTGCCGAGCTCGAGGCCCGCCTGGATTTTCCCGACGACGACCTCGGCGCCGCCGACCGCCCGCGTCTGCGCCGCGATCTGCAGGGCGCGCAACGGCAGCTGGCTGTGCTCGTCGACGGCGCCCGCCGCGGCCGCCGCCTCGCCGACGGGGCCCGCGTCGTGCTGTACGGCGCGCCCAACGTCGGCAAGTCGACGCTGTTGAACGCCCTGGTCGGACACGAGCGGGCCCTGGTGCACCACGAGCCCGGCACCACCAGAGACGTCGTCGAAGCCGCCCTCGACATCGACGGCGTCGCGGTCACCGTCGTCGACGTCGCCGGCGTCCGCGCCGGCGCGGACCTGCACCCCGTCGAAGCCGCCGGCATCGCCCGCGCCCACGCCGAGGTCGCCCGCGCCGACGTCGTCGTCGTCTTGACGCCGCTTCACGAGCCCGAGCTGCCGCTGCCGCCGTCGACCACCGCCGCGGTGCTGCACGTGACGAGCATGAGCGACCTCGTCGCCGGCACCCCGGCGCTCAGGCGCTTCTTCGACGACCACCCCGCTGCCCTCGGGGTCTCGGGCAAGACCGGCAGCGGGCTTGGCGAATTGATGGCAGCCATCGGCCGCGCCCTCGGCGCCGCCGGCGTCGACGACGACGAAGCCCTGGTGCAGACCGCCCGCCAGGAGCAGCTGCTGCGCGCCTGCCACGCCGCCCTCGACGACGCCCTCGTCGCCCTCGCCGACGGCGTCGACGGCGCCCCCGACGAGGTGGCCTGCTCGGAATTGCGCCGCGCCGCCGGCGG
>JBKJNL010000680.1:0-6741 GCA_046593615.1 Myxococcota bacterium
CCGCGGGGAACGACACGCCGCCGCACGAGGCCGGCAGCACCGCGGATCCGCCGCGGGGCAGCACGACCTCGACGTCGCGCCAGACAAAGGTGACGTCGCCGTCTTCGGCGTGGACGACGTAGGCGGCTTCGGGGCTGACCGGCAGCTCGACGGCGCGCGCGCCGTTCACCTGCAAGGCCTTCATGGTGAAGCTCCGCGTCTGGCAGAGGGTGACGACGTCGTCGGCGCCCACCAGCGGGGTCTCGAGGCACGGCGGCTGATCGCTGAAGAGGGCCACCTGCAGGGCCTGCTCGACATGCAGCGCGCGCTGGTTGCCCGCTGCGTCTTTGCGGCCGAAGTCCGAGACGCGAAAGGTGGTGTCAGACGGCTCTTGCACCTCGAGGACGACGACGCCGGCGCCGATGGCGTGGACGATGCCGGGGCTCACGTGCAGCACATCGCCGCGTTTGACCTCGACGGCGCGCATCAGCTCGTGGCTGCGGCCGGCGTGGATGAAGTCGACAAAGCGCTCGCGCGAGACGCCGTCGTGGAAGCCGTGCAGCACGCGGCCGCGCTTGCCGTGCTTGTCGAGGCCGACGTCGAGCACCAGCCAGGCTTCGTCTTTCGAGAACGTGCCGGGGTGGGCGGCGGCGTATTCGCTGCCAGGGTGGACCTGCACGCTGAGGTCGTCGGCGGCGTCGATCAACTTCACGAGGATCGGGAACCGATCAGGGGCGTTGCGGGTGCCGACGAGCGCGTGGCCGTGGGCTTTGACGAGGTCACCGAGGGGCTTGCCGGCCCAGGCCGCGCAGACGGCGTGGTCGTCGACAAGGGTCTGGCCTTCGGGCAGGTCGGCGACCTCCCACGATTCGCCGATGCCTTCTTTGCTGCGCTCGGGCGGGCGGTGGCCCGCTCGTTGTTTGGCTGGCAGGGCCGCGAGGCGCGTGCCGCCCCAGATCTTCTCAAAGAAGAGCGGCCGCATGGGCAGAGGCGGCAAGGTCGTCATGGTGTTTTCGTGTATCCGTGTTTTCTGGTTGCGAGAACGGGCCGTTGGGTGTTGTGTGCCGTCGTTGACGTCGTCACCGCTCACTCCTCGAGGTCGCCCGGATGATCGAAGCCGATGACATCCACAAACACTACGGAGCCCGCGCCGCACTCGACGGCGTGAGCTTTCGCATCGCGCCTGGCGAGGTCGTTGGCTTTCTGGGCCTGAACGGTGCCGGCAAGACCACGATGTTGAAGGTGTTGTGCGGATTGCTCCTGCCGTCCGCAGGTCGCGTGCGCGTGTTCGACGTCGATGGCGTCAAAGATCCGCTGGCCCTGCGCAAGCACATCGGCTTCTTGCCCGACCGGGCGCCGCTGTACGGCGAGATGACCGTCAGGGCCATGCTCACCTACGCCGGCCGGTTGAATGGCGTCGACGGCAAGCGCATCGATAGCCGCGTCGCCGAGGTCATCACGCTGGCCTCGCTCGACAACGTCGCCGACGATCTCATCGAGACGCTGTCGCACGGCTACCGCCAGCGCGTCGGCATCGCCCAGGCCATCGTCCACGAGCCGCGGCTGGTGGTGCTCGACGAGCCCATCTCGGGGCTCGACCCGGCGCAGATCGTGGCCATGCGCGACCTGATCCGCGGGCTGAAACAGAAGCACACGGTGCTGTTGTCGAGCCACATCCTCGGCGAGATCAGCCAGACATGTGACCGCATCCTGGTGCTGCACGGGGGCAAGATCGTCGCCCAGGGCACCGAGGCCGAGCTGTCGATGGGCGGCCTCAAGCGCGTCGAAATCATTGCCCGCGGTGGCGTTGCCGACGTCGAAAAGGCGTCCCTGCTGCGTCTCGACGGCGTGGGCGACGCCGAAGCCGTCGACGTCAAAGACGCTGCGGGCGCGCCGACCGGGCTGATGCGCCTGCGGGCCCGCTTCGCCTCCGACGAGGCGCGCGAGAACCTGGTGCGCGCGCTGGTGCAGGCCGGCTTCGGCGTCCGCAGCGTCGTCGATCTCGAGAGCGATCTCGAAGCGGTCTTCTTGAAGCTGACCAACCGACAACGAACACAAACCGGAGGTGACGCGTGAACCGTGCGCTGCTCATCGCCCGCCGCGAGCTCGGCGCCTACCTGACGTCGACGACCGGCTGGTTGATCCTTGCCGTGGTGTTGTTGGCCGACGGCCTGCTCTTCAACGCATTCGCCATGGCCGGCGAAAAGAAGTCCTTCGACGTCTTGCAGGGCTTCTTCTACTTCTCGTCGGGCACGACGATGGTGGCGTCGATCTTCATCTCGATGCGCCTCTACGCCGAAGAACGACAGCAGGGCACATTGGTGTTGCTCGAGACGGCGCCCATCGCCGAGCACGTCGTCGTCATCGGCAAATTTCTCGGCGCCTGGAGCTTCCTGCTGCTGCTGCTGCTGCTCTCGGGCTACCTGCCGCTGCTCGTGCTCGTGAACGGCAAGGTGACGGCCGGCCACATCATCGCCGGCTACGTCGGCCTCGCCTCCCTGGGTGCGGCCTGCATCGGCATCGGCGGGCTGGCGTCGTCGTTGGCGAAGAACCAGATCGTGGCCGCGGTCGTCACCGGCGTCGCCATCGTCTCGCTGCTGCTGGCCTGGATGCTGGCCAAGAAGATCGAAGGCACCCTCGGCGACGTCGTCGGCTTCTTTGACCTCTTCGACCAGCACTACCGCAGCTTCTCGCGCGGCACGATCAAGCTCGCGAGCGTCGTCTACTACGCGGCCCTGACCTACGGGACGCTGCTGTTCACCACCGCGGTCCTCGCCGCACGCCGCTGGAGGGCCTGACCATGACGCAGGCAAATCCGACCCCGACGCCCCAGCCAACGACGACAACCACGACGAGAACGTCGACAGCCGGGCTCGGCGTGGCCCCCACCTGGGCCGCCGCCCTCGGCGTCGTCGTCTTGTTTTTCGCCGTCCGCGCCGGCGACGGCACGCTGCTCGTCCCCGGTCTCGGCCTCGTGCTCGTCGTCGTCGGCCTGGTGCTGCGCGGCCTCGCGCTCGGACGGGCATCCACCGAGGGGGTTCGCCAGCTGCTGATGCGGGCCATCGCCGCCCACATCGCCGTCGTCGGCGGCGGCGTGCTCATCTGCCTGACCGCCGTGCACGGGCTCAGCGACGACGACATGGGCGACGCGCTGCTCGCTTTCGGGCTGCTGCTCGTGGTCGGCGGCATCGCCCTCATCGGCACGCTCGAGCTCTTGATGGGCCAGACGCGCGCCAGCGGCTTCGTCGACGAGGCCCGCGTGCAGCGCGCGACGTCGACGGCGGTGACCCTCGTGGCCGGCGTCGCCGCCCTCGCCGGCATCGTCTACGGCGTGCAGCGCCGAGACGTCCGCTTCGAGCTGGCCTTTGCCGCGCCGACGTCGCCGTCGGGGGCCACGCTGGCGCTGGTCGACACCGCCGCGTGCGGTGATGCGAAAGAAAAGCCCGAGGCCTTTTTGTTCTTCGAGCGCGGCAGCACCGCCCTCGGCGAGGTCCGCGACTACTTCGACTCGCTCGCGCAAAAAGGCGTGCGCGTCACCGTGCTCGACCAGGCGCTCGACCCGCCGCTGGCAAAGGCGCTCAAGGTCACCAAGAACGGCTACATCGCGCTGCGCTGCGGTGAAAAGAGCGAGAGCTACAACCTCGGGCCCGAGCGCGACGACGCCCAGAAGAAGCTCGGCAAGCTCGACGAGGAGGTCCGCAACCGGCTGGGCAAGGTCACGCGCGATCCCGTGACCGTCTACATGACGGTCGGCCACGGCGAGCGCACCCTCGACGAGAGTGACAAGACCGGCCGCAGCGCGGCCAAGAGCCTGAAGAAGCTGCTCGAGGGCCAGAACGTGAAGCCCAAGAAGCTCGGCATCGCCGACGGCCTCACGTCGGAGATTCCAAAAGACGCCGGCCTCGTCGTCGTCCTCGGCCCGCAGCAGCCGTTCCTCCCCGAAGAGGCCCGCACCCTCGCCCAGTTCGTCGACGGCGGCGGCTCGCTGGCGCTGTTCCTCGATCCGCCGGTCGCGAGCCTCGAGGACAGCGGCGCCGTGTCGGCCGTCGACGTCGCCGGATCGCTGCAGCCGCTGCTCGCTGCCTTGTCGCTGACGACGGGCGGCGCCGAGCTCGTGAACGAAAAAGAGTACGTGAAGCAGTCGGGCACCGGCGCCGACCACGTCTTTGTCTTCTCCTCGAGCTTCGGCTCGCACAAGGCGGTGAAGACGCTCAACGGCGCCCGCGGAAAAGCGGCGCTGCTGTTCCTGACGGCGCAGTCGTTGGCCCGCGTCGACGGCGCCGACCCCAAATCAAAAGACCTCAAGGTCTCGATGATCGCCCGCTCGCGTCCGGCCACGTGGAGCGACACCACGCCCAACCGCAAGTTCGACGAGGGCAGCGAGAAGAAAGACATCTACGACTTCGCCGCGGTCGTCGAAAAGAAGATCGGCGAGCAAGAAGCCCGCGCCCTCGTCGTCGGCGACTCCGACGTCGTCGCCGACGTGCTCTTGGCCAACGAAGCCAACGCCGTCTTTGCCTACGAGACGTTTGCCTGGCTGCTGCGCGACGACAGCACCACGCCCGCGTCGATCACCGTCAACGAAGACACCCCCATCCGCCACACGCGCGACGAAGACTCGCTGTGGTTCTACGGCACCGTGCTCGCAGGTCCGGCCGTGCTGATCGCGCTGGGCCTGCTCTTGACCCGAGGCCGCCGCGGGCGAGCTCTGGCAACGATGCTCGCGGCCGTCGTCGTCGTCGCCGTCATCGTCACCGTCGCCGCGTCCATCGTGGTGCTCGCGTTCTCCTCGTTCACACCCTTCTTCAGCTGATTGCGGAGCGCGCGATGACCCGAACCACGCTGCTGTTCCACACCGTCCTGTGCGTCGCGGCCCTCGGCTTCGCCTGGCAGAGCGCGCACACGGCAAAGGCCAAGAAGGGCGGGCCGTCTGCCGTCGTCCTGCTCGACGCCGAAAAAGGCGATGTCGAAAGCCTGACCTACACCTGGGACAAGGGCGTCACGCGCACCGTCGTCGGCGGCACCGCAAAGTCCCGCTCCGCCGTCGTCGACGTCGACCGTGAAGTGCCGCCGAAGAAAGAGCCGCCGAAAAAGCCGGCGACCAAAGACGAGCCGGCCGAGGCGCCGGTCGAGCCCGCCGCCGAAAAAGCCGCGGAGCGCGAACAGGCCAGCGTGCCCGCGGGCAAGAACGTCATGACCGCCATCGAAGCCCTCGAGCCGCTCAAGACCAAGCGCACCCTCGGCGTCGTCGACGACGCCCGCCTCGAGGCCATGGGGCTCAAGACGCCCCTGCGCACGCTCGAGGTCAAGACGCGCGCCGGCAAGACGTTGACGCTCGAGCTCGGTGAGCAGAGCTACGGCGCCCAGGGCCGCTACGCGCGCGTGAAGGGCGACGCCACCGTCCACCTCGTCGACGCCGCCATCGCCACCGGCCTCGAAGGTGGCCCCGACCAGCTGCTCGAGAAGCGCCTCATCACAGCCGACCTCGAAACCATCGGCGGCTTCCAGCTCAAGGCCGGCGAAAAGACCGGAGCCTGGGTGCACGTCGACAAAGACCAACCCAGCCGCCGCTACTTCGGCAAGCGCGACGATCCAGCGTCGAAAGAAGACGCCGCCGGCAAGCTCATGACGACGCTGCGCAACCTGCGCGGCACCAGGCTGGCGTCGGCCGAAGCCACGCAAAAGGCCGGCAACGCCGTCGCCGCCTTTTCCGTCGACGTCGCCGGCACCCCTGTGGTCATCCAGCTGCTCGAGCGGGGCGACACCGGTGCACCCGACGGCGCGATGCTGGCGCGTGTGGGTCGCTGGCTCTACGAGCTGACGGCGACGCAGACCAAAGAGCTGCTCGACGACGTCGACGCCATCGCCGGCTGACGCGCCCTCAGAGAGCGCTCAAAGAATTCAGAGGAAGCGGGCCCGCAGCTGCGGCGACGGGACGCTGCATTCGTCCTTTTTGCCAAACAGCCGGTAGCGATTCCTGGCCACGACCTTGTAGCAAAGGTCGCGCAATGGCTTGGGGACCCACAAGAACACGCTCAGCCAACGCCAGGGTGCTTTGAGATATTTGGCAGTCTGGAGCGCTGCCGATGACTGTGTATAGGCTTTGCCGCCCTCGACGAGCACCACGGTGTCGAGGTCCGTGGGCTCGATGCCCAGGGCCGGCAGCGCCTGCAGCGCCTGCGTCGATTGCAGCGAGGCGAACTGCAGCACGGGCACCCGCTCGTGCTCGAGGACGAATTTGACGCTGGCGTCGCAGAAGTTGCAGACGCCGTCGAAGTAGAGGACCGGGGCAGAGACGGGGAGTGGGCTCACGGCTTCTTCTTTCCCTCGGCCGTCTTCGCGTTCGAGGCGACGACGGCGGCGTCGATGGCGGCCTGGAAATCGGCTTTGCTGTGCGCGCCGGGCAGCTTCTGGATCACAGCACCCTGCGCATCATAGATGACAGTATAAGGCATCTCGCCACCCCACCCAGCGTCTTTTGATGAGGCATTGATCATCTGGATGAACGGCTCAGGGTCTTCGTTGTCGACGATGAAGCTCGTGAGCTCGACCTTGCGGCGCTTCAACAACGCCAAAGCATGCGGCGCCTGCGACGGCGGGTCCGACGAGACAAAGACGACGTCGACGGCCTTGGCGTTTTCCTTGGCCAGCTCTAGCAGCGCGGGGATCTCCAGCAGGCACGGCAAGCAGTACGAGGCCCAGAAGTTGACGACGACGACCTTGCCCTTGTGCGGGGCCAGCACCAGGTCGGCGTAGGTCTTT
>JBKJNL010000856.1:0-6858 GCA_046593615.1 Myxococcota bacterium
CGAGCGTCACCATGAGCCTGGTCCGGAATCTCTTGCGTGACGTCGTCAAGGGCACCTGGTCGGCGTCGCTCGACCCGCTGTTGCGGCAGGCGGCGCTGGCGGCGACCGCGGCGCGCAAGACCTTTGATCCGACACTTCCACAAACAGCGAAGCATGAGCTCGACGCGTTCTACCTCGCCGCCCCCGACGGCGGAGAGCGGCCGCTGCTGCTCGGCCACCGCGGGGCCATGGCCCGGGCGCCCGAGAACACGCTGGGCGCTTTTCAGGCGGCCCTCGACGACGGCGGCCGCGGCGTCGAGCTCGACGTGACGCTCGCCGGCGACAGCGTGCCGGTGGTGCTGCACGACGACACCCTCGATCGCACCACCAACATCCACGGCAAGCCCACCGACTACGACGCCGACGAGCTCGGCGCCCTCGACGCCGGCTCGTGGTTTCGCGCCGCCGGTCGAAAGCCCTGGGGCCCGGAAAAGGTGCCGCGCCTGGCCGAGGTGTTGGCGTCGATGCCCGACGGCGCCGTGGTCAACGTCGAGCTCAAGGGACCGACGCCGGCCTACGTGTGTCTCGAGCGGCGCGTCGTCGACGTCGTGCGGCAGTTCCCGCGGGTGCAGGTCATCATCAGCTCGTTCCACCCGGCGCAGCTGCTCGAGGTGCGGCGCATCGCCTCTGACATTCCCATCGGCCTGCTGGTCGCCGACGACAGCGTGCTGCCGTCGCGGACGGCGTGGACGACGCTGCTGCTGATGCCCGACGCCATCCACCCGCCGGCGCGCATCGTCGATCGGCCGTTCGTCGAAGGCGCAAAGGCCGCCGGCCTGCGCGTGCACGTGTGGGGGGTTCGCTCGGTTGAAGAGGGCCAATTCCTGCTCGACCTCGGCGTCGACGGCTTGATCGTCGACGACGTGGCGGCGTTTCGCCCGCTGTTTCCCTGACCGCGCGAGCGGCTACTGCAGCTTGAGCTGCCGCAGCGTCGGCCCGAGCGCCGTCAACACCGACGTGCCCACCGAGCGTTCGCCGCTGATCGACGCCGCCGCCGAAGTCAGCGGCGCCCCGGTCAGCAAGGCGCGCACCTGGCTGCCGACGAGACCGATCTTCAGCTCTTTTTCGGCTTCGTCGACGGAGCCGCGGGCCAGCGTCATCACGCCTTCGCCCTTGATGTCGAACACCACCGACAGGCCTTTGGGAATCTTCTGCACGGCCTTGATCGCCGCGTCGATGTCGGCCGTCGTCGTCGTCGCCCGGAAGTGCTCGGCTTTTTCTTTGAGCAGCGGCGCCTGGGGGAAGTTGTCGATGGCCGCCTGCAGCTCATCGCGCAGCAGCGCCCAGGTGCCCTTGCCGAGCTTGGCCGACAGGGTCGCGTCCTTGGCGAAGCCCTTCTTGCCGACGAGGTGCCCGCCCTCGTAGCGGATGGTGAACGTGCCTTCGCCGACCACCTCGACCTCGACCTCGAAGTCGACCGAGGCGCGGCGGCCGACGGCGGGGGCGACGGCGGCTTCGATGGCCGACAGCGTCTCGGGCTTGAGGGTCTCGGCGACGGTCGATGGAACGATCATGACGGCATCGTAGCCACTGCCGCAGCCGTTGCGGGCGCCCTCGCGGGGCTAGCGCTGCTCGGCGAGCTCGCGGCGGACGCGGGCGCGGAACTCTTCGAACGACGTCGACGGCTCCATCGGCGCGTACATGCCGTACCAGTATTTGTTGCCGCCGACGTCGGTGAAGCTCAGCCGCCAGACCTGGCCCGTCGACTTGTTGAGCACGTAGGTCGAGCCCGGCGTGTCGACGATCTCGAAGGGCTGGCCGACGGTGTCTTGCTGGCTGCCCTGGCTGGGCGCCTTTGTCTGCGCGAACAGCGCGCCCGCCGTGGCCAGCGAGCCCACGATGAGGCCCATGGCCATCAACATGAAGGGTGAACGAGATTGCATGCTGGCTCCTGAAACGACGACGACGACACGCCGACCAGACGGCTACTTCTTTTCGGCGGCCATCTTCTTTTTGTAAAAGGCGCGCTGGATGTCGGGCTCGACGTCGTAGTTCTTCTTCAGCTCGCTGGCGAGGAACTGCTCGACGACCTTGCCGACGAACGGAACCTTGACGTTGATGGTGCCCTCGATGAGGCGCCTGGTGCCCTTGCCGTCGGGGATGAGCTTCCAGATGCCCTTGCTCTCGAGCATGCCGGCCGCTTTGGCCGCGAGGGGGACGATGGTCCAGTAGATGGTGTGATCGTTGGGCACGAACTTCGTGTCTTCGTGCCAGGTGAGCATCTCTTCGCTGACGACCCGGCGGGCCGACGCTGGCAGGTCGCCGCCGGCGACCACCTTGAAGCGCCAGGTGGTGCTGCCGTCGCCGTTCTCGGTCTTGCTGACCAGGTCGCGCGAGCGGAACGCCGGCATCTTGTCGAGCATGCCGATGAGCTCGGGATCGTTGAGGTGCTTCTCAAAGACCTCGACCGGAATGTCAGGGAACGAGTGCTCGAGCTTGAACGTCGTCGACATCGGCTTCCTCGGCGGTGGGCTGGTGCGGTGCGCGTCGTCGTAGGCGGAGGCGTGGAGGTGGAGGCGGAGCGAGACGCGCGCCGCGGGGTCAGGCGTCGATCAGGGCGTCGGAGTCTCGTCGAGCTTGAAGCTCAAATCCAGCAGCGCCTTTGTCTTGTCGGACGCCGGCTTGTAATAAATCTGCTTGCCGGCGTGCCTCGAGGTCACGAGCCCGAGCGCCCGCAGCTGCTTCAACATCGTCGACGTCGCCGACATCGACAACGACAGCACCGCGGCCACGTCGCCGACGCACAGCTCGGAGGCCGTGAGGGCGATGAGCGCCTCGAGTCGTGACGAGCTGCCGAGGCCCGCCAGGCGGTCGGCGACGCGGGCCACTTGATCGCGCGGCGGCAGGGCGTCGAGCACCTTTTCAACGGCGTCGGGGTCGAAGACCGCGATCTCCTTTGGCTCACCGCGATCGGAGCCTGCGGGCCGCTTCTTTGGCTTCAGCCTGGGCCGCGATCGCGGCTCGCTCTTGGTCGCCAGGGGCGATTTGTCGTCGTCACGTGCACGCTTCGGTTCCTTCTTTCCCATGCTTTGGACAGTTCCACGGATCCCGAAGTGTTCCAAGAAACTGGCCGAAGGCCGGCCCTGGAGCGGGACACGCGGGTTCGGCGACGGAGGCCGCGGGCCCTTTTGCGACGACGACAAGGACCTCTGCTAGGTTTCCGCGTGAAATGACCGACAACGTCGACCCGCCCTCGTCCACGACGTCACACCTGCGCGAAGTGCCTCCTGCGCACGCCGCCGACGCGGGTGCGCGCGAAATCCCGCCGGACCCGAGGGCGGCGCCGCAATCGGCGAGTGACGCCCCCGATGACGTCGTGCCCCCGTCGTCGAGGCCCGCCGAGCAGCTCGGGTTTCAGATGCGCTTCGAGGCCGGACGGGCACTGCTCGCCCTCGAGAACCGCCCCGTGCCGACGTCCGCAGCCGTAGACGATGCCGGCGTGACCCGCGGCGTCGACGTCCGCCGCGCCTTGTTCGAGGTGCCCGACGTCGCCTTTCCGCTCGACGTCAGTGGCGGTGCGCTGCGCTTCCAGAACAAGCGCCTGACCTTGCGCGCCGTCGAGCTGGCCATCTCGTGGGAGGCCCTGTTCGTCGTCGATGCCCTGCGCGCCGCGGGCATGACGCTGCTGCGCGAACGCTCGCGCGCCGGCGGTCTCGAGCTGCTGGTCGAGGTGCAGGGCCCCTCGGGTGGCGTGCCGGTGCGCGCCCGCTGCGTGTTCGCGCCCACCGGCGGCGGCGGCGTCGCGCTCGTGCTGCACGAGGTCATCGGCTTCGGATCGCTGCCGCGCTCGCGCTTGCAGCTGGCCCCTGCCCTGCTCGACGCGCTGTCGTTCCCCGGCGGGTTGCCGGCCCGGGCGATGATTCGCCGCGCCGAGCCGTTTCGCGCCGTGTTCTCGCGCCTGTTGCCCGCCTACGGCTGGAAGGTGCCGGCCCTCGGCGACGTGCGCGTGCACGAGGCGGTGCTCGGCAAGGGCGAGGTCGTCTTGCGCGCCTGGTCGGGCAAGCCCCCCGACGGTTGGAAGGCCCCCAAAGAGCAGAAGCGCGGTCCCCTCGAAGAAGCCATCGCCCTGGCCATCTTTGCCGACGGCCTCGCCGCTGCCGTCGATGAGGACGACCAGAAGCGACTCATCGATCGCCTCATCGACGAAAAAGCGCTGGCGCGGGCCGCTGTGCCGTTCGCCGCCGAAATTTTGCGCGCCGACCCGCGGCGCCGCGCCGACGGCGACGACCTCGTGGCCCGGGCACTCCAAGAAGATGGCGAGCACCTCGGGTTGTTGGCGGCCTACGCCGACGCCGCCGACATCACGCCCACCGAGCGCGCCGAACGCCTGATGCGTCTGGGCGCCGTCGCCGACGCCGACGACGAACCCTGGGTGGCCGCGCGGGCCTCGCTCGCCGCAGCGCACCTCGCGCGCGACGCCGGTGACCTGACCCTCGCCGTCAAAGCCGCCGAAGCCGCCGTCGACGCCGACCCCTCGGTCGCCGAAGCCGGCATCCTGCTGTCGCGGTTGCTGGTGAAGAGCGGCAACAAGCCGCGCGCCCTCGTCGTCGGCCGCGCCGCCCTCGATCGCGCCGGCGCCGGCTCCATCGTCGAGCCCGAGGCCTTTCTCGAGGCCGCCGATGCCTTTGCCGTCGACCTCGCCGCCGTCGCCAAAGAAGTCGACGGCGTCGACGCCGCGCGCCTGTTGTTGCGCCGCGCCCTGCGCACCCGCGAGATGCCCGAGGCCCTCATTCCGCTGGTCGAGCTCGAGATCGACGCCGGCAGCTACGAGCGCGCCGCCGAGGGGCTGACGCGCCTGTTGATCATCTCGCAAAAGAGCGGGGCGGCAGCCGGGTTGGCCAAGGACGTCGAGCTGCTCGCCGCCCGCCTCGCCGAGCAGAAGGGCGACAAAGAGGGCGCCCGCGGTCACCTCGTGCGCGCCCGCGCCCTGGCGAAACGCGAGGGCGGCGACGATCCGCGCGTGGCGCTGCGCCTGGCCCGCCTCTACGACGAGGCCCGCGATCTCGAGCAGGCCCTGGCGACGTTGCAAGACGTCACCAGCGACGACGTCGACCTCTCAATCGAAGCCGAGCGTGCCATTGACGGCGCCGACGGCACCCGCGTCGCCGACGTCCGCGCCGCGGTGTTCTTTGCCGCCAAGCTGCTCGTGCAGCGCGGCCGCGACCAGCACCGGCGCGCCGACGCCGAGCGGGCCCGCGTGCTCGTGGCCCGCCTGCCCCAAGACAAGGCGACCTCGCGCGTCGACGCCGAAGCCCGCGCGCTGCTCGACGACACCGCGTCACTCGCCCGCCTGTTGCTCGACGACGCGGCCCAGGCCGGCGACGCCCGCGCCGCCACCGCGCTGCGCATCGACGCTGCCCGCTTGTTCTTGAAAGCCGCGTCCACCGACGCGGGCCACGACGCTGCCCTCGACGACGCTGCCGCCGCTGTCGCCGCCGCGTTCGTCAACGACACCGCCGCCGCTGGCGACCTCGTGATCGAGCGCGCCTCCGCCGCCGACGCCCTGCCCTTCCTGGGTCGGGTCGGTCGCGCGTTGATCGCGGCCACCGCCGACGTCGTCGATGTGCAGGCCCTGGCCCGCCGCGTGGCCGCCGCCGGCAAGCCCGCCGAGGCAAAGGCCCTGCTGGTCGACCTCGAGGATCGCGAGAGCCGCGGGCTGCGCGCCACCTTTGCCGCCGCCGCCAACGACGTCGACGCCGAGATCACCGAGCGGCAGGCGCTGCTCGTGCTCGTCGACGGATCGGCGCCGCTGCAAAACGTCCAGCGGGCTCGCCTTGCCGTGCTGTTCGAGGCCGCCGGCCGCCCCGCCGACGCCGCCGACGCCTGGGCTGCCAGCGCCGCCAGCGTCAACGACGCGGGCGAGAACGGAGGCGACGGTGTTGTCGACGTCGGCGCGTGGTTGCGCGCCGCCGTCGCCACCGGCGCCGGCCAGCAGCTGGCCCCGGTGCTCGTGCGTGACGACGTCGACCTGTCGCAGGTCTCGAGCGCGCTGTTGCGCGCGACCATCGATCACGTCGCCGACCCCGTCGCCCAGCGCCGCCTGCTGGCCACCCTCGCCTCGCGCAACGACGACGTCAGAGACGTCGAACGGTGGCTCGAAGCCGCCCGCGCCCTGCCCCGCGGCGAGGCCGCCCTGGCCTTTGTCGACGCCGCCCGCCGCAGCAACCGCGTCGACTGGCTGCTCGAAGGTGTCGACCAGCTCGAGGCCGTCTCTGAGCCTGCGCGGGCCCTGGCCTGCTTGAACGACGTCATCGCCGCCGGCGGACCGCTCGCCGCCGATCGCGGCGTCGTCGCAAAGGCCTTTGACCTCGCCGTCGCCCTCGACGACCACGAGAGCCTCGAGGCCCGCGCCGCCGACCTGCTGGCCCGCAGCGACGTCGACGCCGACGCCCGCGGCGCTGTCCACCGCCGCCGCGTCGAGGCCCACGGGGCCCAGCGCGAGCAGCCGGCCCGCGGCCTCGCCGAAGAGACCGCGCTGTTGCAGTGGCTCGACGAGAAGCCCGCCGAGGTCTTTGCCCTCGAGCGCCTCGTGGTGCGCTTCACCGAAGCCGACCGCGCCATCGACGACCTCGGCGTCGTCGTCGACCGCCTCGATCGGGCCCGCGCGCGGTCAGCAAAAGACGGCACCGCGCTCGGCGATGACAGCCTGCCGCTGGTGCTCGTCGTCGCCGACACCGCCCGCGAACGCCAATCGTCGTCGGAGATCCGCGCCCGCGAGCTGCTGCTCGGCTTCGCGCTCGAACCCGCGCTGCGCGAGCAGGTGCAGCGCCGACTCGTCGAGCTGTCGGTGCGCGATCGGAACCCGGGCCGGGCCATCGC
>JBKJNL010000910.1:0-5124 GCA_046593615.1 Myxococcota bacterium
GATGAGCACCGTGCCGCCCGAGTAGAAGCGCTCTTTGGCAACCAGCACGCGACCGCGGTTGACGGCGACGATGGGGGCGCCGGTGTCTCCGTCGAGGTCGAGGCCGAGGTGCCGCGATTTCCGCTTCTTGTTGTAGGTGCGCAGGGTGCCAAACGGCGATGTCTCGACGCCCGCCGTCGGGCGGGCGAACGAGCCCCGCCACAGGCGCTCGCTGCTGAAGACGCTCATCGCGTCTGAGAGCTCTTTGGACTCGCGGCTGGCGCGCTGCAGCTGGGCCTTGCTCGGGCTCGTGAACTGCTTGCCGACGGAGATCGAGCGGCGGTCGTAGCCGCCCTCTTTGAGCGCGATGGGCTTCTTCCACATTGTCGCCCGGCCGTCGGTGAGGACGGCGTCGACGATGAGCACCTGCGCGAGGACCGCGCCTTTTTTCATCTTGCTCTCGATGTCGACGGGCACGAGGGCCCGCCACTTGCGGCGATCCACGGTGACGGGAAACGCGATGCCCGCTTTGCCGTTCAACGACGGCGACACGCTCTTGAGGGGTGGCAGCCCGGGCACCGTGGCGACGTCAACGAGCACGAGCTTGCCGGTGCGCGCCGACGACGGGTCGAAGCCCACCTCGATGAGCGGCGCGGCGACGGCGGCAGCCGACAGCTGGGCGCACAGGAGGGCCGCGACGCTTGCGATCATCGAGCGCTCACCGAGGCGGTCATCGAGGCGGTCATCGAGGCGGTCAGCGAGGCGGTCATCGCAGGCCCAGCACCTGGCGCAGGGCCCCTTCGCCGCGGCCTTCGACGACGTCGAGGCGGGCCAGGAAGTCGCGGTGGTCGAGATAGCGCCGCTCGCCGACGGTCGCGCGCGGCACCTCGAAGTCGCGGATGCGCGAGGCCGTGAAGCGGGCGGCCGCGACGCGGAGCTCGGTAAAGAAGCCGCGCTTCTCCGACGGTGAAAACGGGCGAACGCGTTGGTAGCCGTCGACGAGGGCGGCGGCGGCGTCGTCGTGCAGGATCATGGCGTCGCCTCCCTCGCGCGGCGTGCGCGAAAAAGCCCAGGCGCAGACCGCGACGGCGACGTCGAGGACGAGGTGGTCACGGCCGGCCATCTCCCAGTCGAACACCGCGGCCAGGGTGCCGTCTTCCCACTTGCTGTTGTCGACAAAGAGGTCGCCGTGGATCAAGCCCGCGGGCAGCGGTCGTCGTCGTCGGGCGAGCTCTGCGACGGTGCGCGTGAGCCGGTCGACGGCGCCGGGCACGACGCCCTGGCGCCGCAGCTCCGCGAGCCAGCCGCCCACGATCGTCAGCCCGTAGGGGTTGCGTCGTCGTCGGGGAAACGCCCGCAGCGCGATGTGCGCGCGCGCCATGAACGCCCCCACCTGCCGCGTGTGCGCGGGCGTGACCTCGAAGACACCGAGGTCGCGCCCGGGCAGCGCCGGGAACCAGCAGGCCCACTTGCGCGCGGCTGCGACGGGTCGCGCCTGCACGTCACCGCCGTCACCGCCGTCACCGCTGTCGATGTCGATGGGAAAGAAGCTGCCGCCGGGCACCGACAGCGCCATGCGTGGGGTGGCAGCGCCGAGGTCGACGCCCGACAACGCGAGCAGCACGTCGCGCTCGTGCACGAGCGCGTCGAAGCTCTTGCCTTCGTTCACGCGCAGGAACCACACCGCACCGGTCCGTGTCGTGACCTTGTAGGTGGTGTTGATCGAGCCCCACGGGATGCCTTCGACGTCGACGACGTCGCCGACCTCGGGGAAAACCGCGGCCATGTTGCTCACGAGAAGCGGCGCCAGGTGCGTGTAGACGGCCACGGCCGCAATGTACCGCGCGTGGCATGCGGGCCGCTTTGTGGAGATGCGTTGATGGGCCACCTAGACTGTCGACGTGGCGCGCATTCGCCTTGGCGACCTCCTGGTAAAAGCCGGGCTCATCGACGAGCTCCAGCTGCAATCGGCCCTCGCCCACCAGCGGCAGTGGGGCGGCCGGCTCGGCGACGTCCTCGTCAACAACGGCTTCCTCGACGAGATGATGCTGTGGCGCGGGCTCAGCAAGCAGCTCGGGGTTCCTCTCGTCAGCCTGCCCGAGCTGACGTTGGCGCAAGGCATCGAGCGCCAGGTGCCCCTCGACCTGTGCCAGAAGAATTCGATCTTCCCGATCGCGCGCGACGACAAAGGCCTCACGCTGGCGACGTCCGACCCCGCCAACATCGGCGGCCTCGACGAGATTTCGTTCCGCCTCGGCTTGCGGTTGCGCACCGTGCTGGCCCCCGATCGCGAGGTCGACTGGGCCATCCGCCGCTACCTGCAGGGCGACCCGGCGCCGTGCCCACCGCCGCGCCTCCGCCGGGCGACGATGGCCGACGCACCGGCACCGGTGCCGTCGCAGGCGGCGCCCGAGATGGTGATCGACCGCGGCCTCCACGTCGGGCCGAGCGCGCAATCGTCGTTTGCGTCGGTGGCGACGTCGGCGATGGAGCTGGCGGCCATCGCCGCGGCCGCGGCTGCCACCCGCCCTCCGACGTCGATGCCGCCGACCCAGGCGCCGCTCTCGTCACCGTCGTCACCGTCGCCTCCATCGGTCGAGGCCATGCTCCACGAGACCGGGGCGCTGCTGCGCTTCGTCGTCGAGGGATGCATCCAACGCGGCCTCTTCAGCCGCGAAGAATTCCTCAACAAGCTCAACTCACTCTGACGTCGCCGTGCACGGACAGCGACGGAGACGTGCGGGCGATCAGGCGCCGCGCTTCTGGTCGATGAGGGCGAGGATTGCGTCGGTGACCTCTTCCAGGGTCTTGCCTGTGGTGTCGACGACGACGGCGTCGCTGGCGGGCTTGAGCGGCGCGACGGGGCGCTCGGCGTCTTGTTTGTCGCGGGCGACGATGTCCGCCAGCACCTTTTCGTAGGGCTCGCTGTCGGCGAGACCCTTCTCGCGCAGCTCGTGCATGCGCCGCAGGGCGCGCTCTTCGGGTGACGCCGTCACAAACGCTTTGACGTCGGCGTCGGGGAACACGACGGTGCCGATGTCGCGTCCTTCGAGCACGCTGCCCTTGCCTTTGCGTCCGAGTGCGCGCTGCAGTCCCAGCAGGGCCGCGCGCACGGCGCCATGGCGGGCCACCGACGACGCCGCCGCCGACACCTCCGGGGTGCGGATGGCCTCCGAGAGCTCTTCTTCGGGGGCCGTACCGGGGGAACCCGGCCCGCGAGCGGGAAGCGCGGCCAGGAACACGCGGTTCTGGCCGTCTTCGACGACGAAGCGCAGGCGCGACGGCAGGCTCTGGGCGATGGCGCCGAGGGCGTCACCGTCGTCGACGGAGACGCCGGCGCGCAGGGCCAGCAGGCCGACGGTGCGGTAGATGGCGCCGGTGTCGACGAGGGCCAACCCGGCGCGCTCGGCGACCATGCGGGCGACGGTGCTCTTGCCGGCACCCGCAGGCCCGTCGAGGGCGACGATCACGGGCCGGGGGAGGCTCATCGCTTGGCCTTGAGCGAGGCGGCGATGTCGTCGACGGCGTCGAGCAGGCGGTTGTTTTCGACGGTGGTGCCGATGGTGATGCGCAAGCTGTGGGGCAGGTCGTAGTTGGCCACGGGCCGCACGATCAGCGCGCGCTTGAGCAGCTCGACGTTGAGCTCGGCGGCGGTCATCGGCCACGGCCGCTGTGACGACGACGACGCTGGTGACGGCAGGGTCGCGAGCACGAAGTTGGCCTGCGAGGGCGTGACGATCAGGCCGCGTTCTTCGAGGCCACGCGCCACGCGAGGCAGCTCGAGGTCGTTGTGCGAGCGGCTCTTCTGCACATGCTCGACGTCGTCGAGGGCGGCGGTGGCGGCCACCTGCCCAAGGGTCGTGACGTTAAAGGCGTCGCGCAGCGAGTCGAGGACGGAGACGATCTCGGGGTCGCCGATGGCGTAGCCGACGCGGTAGCTGGCGAGGCCGTAGATCTTCGAGAAGGTCCGCATCATCACGGTGCGCGGGCGGCGCTTCACGACGGCGACGCCGTCCTGGTAGTCGGGGCGGCGCACGTATTCGGCGTAGGCCTCGTCGAGGACGACGACGACGTCGTTCGGCACCTTGCGCAAAAAGGCGTCGAGGTCGGCAGCACCATAGGCGCCACCGGTCGGGTTGTTGGGGTTCGCCAGGAAGACCATCTTGATGGACTGGTCGGCGGCGGCGACGTCGGCGAGGGCTTCGAGGTCGTAGGCGTTGTCTTTGAGGGCGACGACGCGTTCGGCGGCGCCCTCGGCGCGGGCGCCGATGCGGTAGCAGACGAAGCTCGGCCAGGCGTTGAGCAGGGTGTCGTCGGGGGCGAGCAGGCCACGACACAAGAGCGTGATGATTTCGTTGGTGCCGTTGCCGACGACGATGCTCTTCTTGTCGACGCCGTGCAGCTCGGCGAGCCGCGTCTTGAGCGCGTAGGCGCCGGCGTCGGGATAGAGGTGGCCCTTCTCGACGGCGGCACGCACCGCGGCCGTGGCGCGCGGCGAGGGCCCGAGGCCGTTCTCGTTGCTCGCCAGCTTGGCGATGTTGGTGACGCCGTATTCCCGCTCGGTCTCCTCGATGGGTTTACCGGGCACATAGGGAAGAAGGCGCTTGAGATGGGGCTCGACGAGCGGGCGCATGCAGAGGCGATAGCCAATGGAAGCCCCGTCGTCAGTAGCCGTCATCTGAGATGGCTGCTAAGGCCGCGGGCGACCACGAACGTGAGGAGACCCTGTTGCAGTCCATTGGAACGCCCGCGCTCTGGATCGGCTTCTCAGTCGTCGTTTTTGCCGTCCTGGCCATCGACCTGTTCCTGGCCAGCCGCAATGAAAAGGCGATGTCCAAGAAGGGCGCGCTCGTCTGGACCTCGGTCTGGATCGGCTGCGCGGTCGCCTTTGGCGCAGGCATCTATTTCCTCCTCGACCACCCGCGGGCCCACGAGGCGGCGCTCGAGTTTTTTACGGCGTATTTGATTGAATACAGCCTATCGATCGACAATCTCTTTGTCTTTCTGCTGCTGTTTTCAGCCTTCAAGGTTCCGCAGGAATATCAGCACCGGGTGCTGTTTTGGGGTATCTTTGGTGCCGTCATTCTGCGGGCTATCTTCATCTTCGCCGGCACGGCGCTCTTGCAGGAATTCCATTTCCTCATC
>JBKJNL010000988.1:0-11240 GCA_046593615.1 Myxococcota bacterium
GCCGGTGGTCGACCCGATGGCCGGCCTGTTCGACACGGCCTCCACCGCTCCGTCGCCGGCGTTGGTGCCGCCGCCGGCCCACGTCGAAGCCGAGCTGCCCGCCGCGGTCGGTGCCGCCGCCGTGCCCCTCGTGAGGCCCGCCGCCAACGACAACGTCGTCGGGGCGCCCCTCGTGCCCCGCCAGCGGCCGCTCTTGCACGTGGGGCTGCTGCTGGGGGCGGTGGCTGTCATGGCCATCGCCCTGGTCACCGTCGTGCCCCTGCTCAACGACGAGACCGTCGCGGTGGCGACGTCGGATCCGGTGACACCGCCCGATCCGGTGGCGACGCCGACGCCGGTGCCGACGCCCGATCCGGTGGCGACACCCACGCCGGTGCCGACACCCACGCCGGTGGCGACGCCCGATCCGGTGGCGACGCCGGAGCCCGTCGTGCCCGTCGTGCCCGTCGTGCCCGTCGTTCCTGGCGTGCCGGTGCGGGCCAAGGTGGTGCAGGCCGCCCACCCGGCAAAGGCGCCGGTGACCGCGCCCGCGGCCGGCAAATTCAAAAAGGCTTTCGTGAAGCCCGGCGCCCGCGTGGTGGCCGGACAGAAGCTGCTGCAGGTGCTGAGCGCCAGCAGCGAAGCCGTCGTCACGGCCCCCGAGGCCGGGGCCTTTGTGCCCGCCGTGGCCCTGGGCACGCTGGTCAAGCCCGGCGACGTCATCGGCAACATCGTCGACGCCAAGGTCTGGCACCTGACCGCCCGCTTTGCCGAAGCGCCGCCGGCGGGATCGCGCAGCTGCCTCATCATCGGCGCCGTCGGCTTCAAGACCGCCTGCACCGTCGTCGCCGTCAACGGCACCGAAGCCGTGGTCGCCGTCGATGCGCCCGCCGTGCCCCGCCTGCAGGGTGACGGCGCCACCGTGGCCAAGCTCGGCATGTCGATCCAGCTCTCGCCTTGATGCCCTGACGCGCTGACGTGCTCGCGGGCGCCCCGCGTTCGCCGCCAACCCGGTGGGGTAGAAGCATTCTCATGGCCAACGTCGTCGTCACCGGAGCATCGGGTTTGCTGGGCACGAACCTGTGCTGGCAGCTCGTCGACGGCGGGCACGACGTCGTCGCTTTCTTTCGCAGCCCGGCCACGATCGCCCATCTGCAGGCCGACCCGCGCGGCCGGCGCCTGCGCTTTGTCAAAGGCGACCTCGACGACGCCGCCGCCCTCGAGGCCGGCTGCGCCGGCGCCGACGTCGTCTTTCACGTCGCGGCCATGGTCAGCATCCTGCGCGATGTCACGCCGGCCCTGGTGCGGGCCAACGTCGACGGCACGCGCAACGTGCTGGCCGCCGTGCGCAAAGCGAGCGCCGACCGACAGCCCCTGCGCCTCGTGCACGTCAGCTCGACCGTGGCCATCGGCCTCGCCGCCGCCGGGCCGGGGAACGGCAAAGACGCCGACGAGCAGACTGTGTGGAACCTGCGCGAAGCCGGCCTTGCCGATGGATACTCAATCACCAAGCGCGAGAGCGAAGAGCTGGTGGTCCGGGCCGCCGCCGACCCAGACGCCGGCGTCGATGCCGTCATCGTCAACCCCGGCTATCTGTTCGGCCCCCACGACTCGCGGCCGTCATCGGGCAAGCTCATCCTCGACCTGGCCAGGGGCGCCGTGCCCGGCACCACGCCCGGCTACAACAACTTCGTCGACGTCCGCGACGTGGCCCGCGGCATGATCGCCGCCTGGCAGCGCGGCCGCCGCGGCGAGCGATACATCCTTGGTGGCCACAACTGCAGCTACCAAGACATCATGAAACGCATTGCTTCGTGCGCCGGCGTGGCGGCGCCGCGGCGGGTGATCCCGCAATTCGCCGCCGCGCTGCTCGGGCGCGTCGGCGACGTGCAGGCGGCCATCACCGGCAAAGAGCCGCTGTTGACGTCGGCGGCGGTGCGCTGGGCGTATTGCGATCGCTTCCGCGTCTCGTCGGAAAAGGCCGAGCGCGAGCTCGGCTACACCCGCTCGCCCATCGAGCCGGCCATCGTCGATTGCCTGCGCTGGTTCAAGGACAACGGGCGGCTCTGACCCACCGTCAATCCGGCGTCGTCGGAGCCGTCGTCGGAGCCTTCGTCGGAGCCGTCGTCGACCCTCAGGGTGCTCGGGCCGCCGTCGAGAACAGCAGCTCGGGGTGGTCGACCGGGCCGCCGCGCAGCAGCGCAACATCGTCGTCGCGGTTCGTCGACATCAGCCACGGCGCGCGATCGCCCTGGCGCGGCAGGTCGGCCAGCGAGCGCTGGACATAGCCGGCCCCGAGGTCGAGCAGCGGTCGCGTCGGCATGTCGGGGTCGTTGGGCTCGGCGCGACAGATGGTGTGGCCGTGCTCGTCCATGTGGGCCAGCAGGCGGCAGAGGTGCTCGCACAAGAGCCCGATCTTCAAGGTCCACGTCGCGTTCGTGTAGCCAATCGCGATCGATAGATTCGGCACGCCGCTCAGCATCATGCCGCGAAAGACCACGGCCTTTGCCAGGTCGACGGGCGCGCCGTCGACGTCGATGGCCATGCCGCCGAGCAGCTGCAGGTTGAGGCCGGTGGCGGTGACGATGACGTCGGCGGCGAGCTCCGCGCCCGATGCCAGCTGGATGCCGCGCGCGGTGAAGCGCGCGATGCGATCGGTGACGACCGAGGCCGCGCCGCGGCGGATGGCCTGGAACAGGTCGGCGTCGGGGACGATGCACAGCCGCTGCGCCCAGGGCGCGTAGGGCGGGTTGAAGTGCTCGTCGACGGGAAAGCCCGGTGGCAGCTCCCGGCTGTTCACCCGGCGGATGAGCTTTCTCGCCGCTTGCGGGAAGCGCACGCAGAAGCGCCAGAACAGCCGCTGCACGGCGATGTTTTTGCGCCGGGTCAGCGCGTGGGCTTGTTCGGCGGGCAAGAGCGCGCGCGCCAGGCGGGCCAGCGGGTCGCGTGACGGCGTCGGCAGGATGTAGGTCGGCGTCCGCTGCAGCATGGTCACGTGGGCCGCGGTCCTGGCCAACGACGGCACCAGCGTGACGGCGGTGGCGCCGCTGCCGATGACGACGACGCGCTGGCCGCTGCAGTCGAGGTCGTCGGGCCAGTGTTGCGGGTGCACGATGCGGCCGGCGAAGTGCTCGGCGCCCTCGAAGCGCGGCGTGAACCCCTGGTCGTAGCGGTAGTAGCCGCTGGCGCAGAACAACCAGCGGCACCGCAGCGTGAGGCGCTCGCCGGTGTCGGCGCGCTCGACGTCGACCTGCCAGCGGGCTTGCGCCGTCGACCACGACGCGCCCAGCACCTTGTGGTGCAGGCGGATCTTCTGCGCGATGCCGTGCTCGGCGGCGGCCTCGCGCAGGTAGGCGAGGATCTGGTCGGCGCCGGCGATGGACTGCTCGCTCGCCCAGGGCTTGAACTCGTAGCCGAGCGTCTGGACGTCGGAGTCGGAGCGGACGCCGGGGTAGCGGAACAGGTCCCAGGTGCCGCCGGTGGCGCCGCGGCCCTCGAGGATGGCAAAGGTTTTCGTCGGGTGGTCGCGCTGCAGGTACCAGGCAGCGCCGATGCCCGAGAGGCCAGCGCCGACGATCAACACATCGAGCACGTCAGCCCCAGCGGGCTCCTCGTGCTTCGTCGTCGGGGAGAGCGCCACGGGTTGCTCCGCCAGCCGAAAGTCAGCTCAGCGCGGGCGAGGCGGGCGGCCCGCGGATCGCGAGCGCAGCGAGGCGCAATCCGCGCCGCCTGCAAAGGCAGAATTCAGACGGGCATGCCGTGGGCGGCTTCGTACTCGGACTGCAGCTCGGAGAGGCGGCGGGCCAGCACGCTGCGCACCGGTCGGTCGAAGCGCACCTTGCCGGCGGCGATCTCGCGCAGGGCGACGACGGGCTCTTTGTTCTTTTCGTTGCCGACCAGGGAGCGGCTGCCCTTCATGAGCTGGCGCGTGCGGCCCGTGGCCAGCAGCACGAGCGCGAAGCGGTTGTCGAGCTCGATCAAGCAATCTTCGACGGTGACGCGGGCCATGGTGATCTCCGAAGTCGGGGGAACGACGGCGGGGTTAGCGTGTCGCTGACGACGTCGCAAGTCGCGAATCGGGCGCCCCGACCCGCCGACGGCATGGCCAATCGTCGACGACGGCGCGCCCGGCCGCTACCGTCTTTGCCGTGCCCGTCGCCGTCGGCTTCACCCTCCAGCCCGATGAAGAGTTCCTCGAGCGCTGCCGCCCGCTGCTCGACCTCGTCGACTACGCCGAGGTCGCCCCCGAGACCCTGTGGCGCGTCCAGCGGCCGGAGGGCGGCGCCGCGCGCGTCGTCGACAACGGCTACGTCGGCGCCATCCACGGGCTCATCCAGCGGCACTCGCTGTTCTGCGTCGCCCACGGCGTCGGCTTGTCGCTGGCCGCCCTCGACGACGATGGCGAGGGCGACGACGACGGCAAAGGCGGCCGGGTCGCCCTGTGGGCCGCACAGCTCCAGCGCAACCACGAGCGCTTCGCGTTTCAGTGGATGAGCGACCACAGCGGGTTGACGACGACGGCCGGCCTGCACCTCGCCCTGCCCGTGCCCGTGCCACCGACGCGGCGGCGGGTGGCGGCGACGGCGGCGAAGTTGCAGCTGCTGCGCTCGGTGTGCCGGGGTCCGTCGTTGGTCGAGACCTCGGCCCTGCCGTTCGTCGTCGGCGAGCCCCTCGACGACGCCGCCTTCATTGCCGCCTGCGTCGACGACGACGGCGCCGGCGTGCTGCTCGACCTGCACAACCTGTGGACCATGGCCCAGAACCTCTCATTCGACGTCGACGACTGGCTGCGCTGCCTGCCCTTCGACAAGGTCGTGTCGATCCACGTGTCGGGCGGCGGGCACAGCGATGTCGGCTGGCTGCCCGGCGGCCGCACCGTGCGCCTCGACTCCCACGACGACGACGTGCCCGACGCCGTCTTTGACCTGCTGGCCCGCGTGGCCCCGCGCTGTCCGCAGCTGCTTGGCGTCACCCTCGAGCGCATGGAGGGCTCGCTGTCGACGTCGAGTCACGGAGAAGACGGCGACGCCGCCGTGGCCCGCCTGGCCCGCGAGCTGGAGAAGATCCGCGCCATCGTCGCCCTGCCGGCCGAGCCGGCGACGCCCGAGCAGCGCCGCGGGCAGAAGCGCCTGCTGCACGCCGAAGACGAAGACGTCGACGACGGCGCCTGGGCCCGGGCCCTGCTCGCCGCCGATCCGGTGGCCGCCGTGCACCAGCTGGTCGACCACGTCGACAACGACGACGGCGTGCGCACCGCGGCGCTGTTGATTGCCAAGCTGCGCTTCGAGCGGCTGCTGAACGGCGACGCCCCCGACCACGACGGCCGCACCGTGCTCGGCGAATTCTCCGCCGACCCGGGGGCCTTTGCCGCGAAGTTCCGCCGCTACCACCGGGCGGTCGAGCCCACGGCGTGGAACCCCCTCGACGAAGGCCGGCTGTGGCGGGCGTTCTCCGGCTGAGGTGATGCGGACCGGCTGCGGCATTTGCCTGCGGTCGCCACCACGGCTGCTCGCGCGGGGCTTGTTGGTCGACGACGCCTCTGGCATCCGGCCGGCATGACCCTGTCCAGCAGCACCGTCACGGCCATCGCCTCCGAGGTCGCCCGCTACCCGCACAAGAAGACCGCGCTGTTGCCGGCCTTGAAGCTCGCCCAGAAAGAACAGGGCTGGCTGTCGAAGCAGACCCTCGCCGAGGTCGCCGACCTCATCGGCCTGCCCCACAGCCACGCCGTCGAGCTGGCGACGTTCTACTCGATGCTGTTCACCGAACAGGTCGCCCCCGTCCGCGTCGAGTTCTGCATCCAGCTGCCGTGCGCCCTGGTCGGCGCCGAGCGCGCCCTCGACAAGACCGCCGCGCTGCTCGACATCAAGATCGAGGGTCGCCACGGCACCCGCCACGGCCACACCCCCGACCACAAGATCGAGCTGCACGGCACCGTCGAGTGCTACGGCTCGTGCCACCGCGCGCCCATGTGCCGCATCGGCGACGAGTACGTCGAGAACCTCAAGACCGACGCCGACCTGCAGAACCTCGTCGACGACCTGAAGAAGCGCGCCGCCGCGCCGAAGCCGGCGGCCCCGATCGCGAAGCCGACCGCGCCGATGTCTGCGAAGCCGACTGCGCCGATGACTGCGACGCCGACCGCGCCGATGACTGCGACGGCTGCTGCTGCCGCGACGACGACGACTGCGGCCACGAGCACTCCCCGCGAAAATTCGGGGCCGAACAAGCGCGCGGAAAATTCCGGGGCGAACAAGCGCCCCGAGAACTCCGGGCCGAACAAGCGCGCCGAGAATTCCGGGCCGAACAAAAAGGCCGGCAAGCCGGGCCCCAAGCGCTGACGTCGACGACCGGCGTGCCCGCCCTGATCGCCGCGAACCGCGCGCGGGCGCCGCAGAAGTCGCCGCCGTCGGCCACGACGTCGTAGAAGGCGGCATGGGCGGACCGATCCAGACCTCACCGGCTGTCACCAGCGCGCAGCCGCAGCACCCCCCACGGGGCAGCCGCGATGCCCGGCCAGAGCAGGCGCCACCTCCGGGACGAAGCAGCGGTGCTGCCTCGCCGGGTGCGCTCACCATGCGCGTGCTGAACGGCCGCCGGGCCTTGTTGCAGGACGCCTACCACTGGCTGCTCAACTGCCGCTGGCCGGTCTTCATCGCCATGATCGTCGGCGGCTACATGGCCGCCAACCTGTTCTACGCCACGCTGTATACAATATTTCCCGACAGTATCAACGGTTCGACAGGGTTCTGGGACAACTTCTTTTTCTCGGTGCAGACCTGGGCCACCATCGGCTACGGCGGCATGACCCCGAAGACTCCGGCTGCCAACATCCTGGTCGTCATCGAGTCGATGACCGGCATCTTTGGCGTGGCCATGCTGACCGGCCTGCTGTTCGCCAAGTTCTCCCGCCCCGATGCGCGGGTGTTGTTCGCCAAGAAGATCGCCATATCGATGTACAATGGAAAGCCGACCTTGATGGTGCGGCTGGCCAACGAGCGCGGCAGCAACATCGTCGAAGCCAACGCCCACATCACCGTGATCCGCGAAGAGCGCACCAGCGAAGGCCACAGCATGCGGCGCATCCACGACCTCGACCTGGTGCGGGCCACCCAGCCGCTGTTCCGGCTCAGCTGGACCATCATGCACACCATCACCGAGAGCTCGCCGCTGTGGGGCTACGACGCCGACAGCGCCGCCGACCTGCGCCTCTTCGTCAACGTCATGGGCTACGACGCCTCCGTCGGACAGACCGCCCACGCCAGCCAGGCCTACGTCGGCACCGACCTGCTCTTCGGCCACCGCTACACCGACGCCACGCGGTTTCACGAGGGCTACATGGTCCTCGACTTCGCGCTCTTCCACGAGACCGAGCCGGCCCCACTGCCCGCCGGCGCCCTCGGCGTCGTGCCCGTGCCTCGGCCGCTGCCCTCGCCACCGTCTCCACCGTCGTCGCCGTCGTCGCCGCTGGCGTCGGCCTAACGGTTAGCCCGACCGAGGTTTCGTCGTCGTAGGCGACCGACGGGCCTGGCCCGGTGTCACACGTGGCGCCCGGGTCGCGTGCCAGTCTCCGCGCCATGATCGTCCGACCCCAGCGCATCGATTCGCTCGAGCAACGGTCGCTCAAGTACCGCTTCGACCTCGAGCAGGACATTCCCTGGGCCCGCGCGGACGAGGGCGGTGCGTGGTTTCCGCCGACGACGCTTCTGGCCTTTGGTCTGCCGCAGGATTTGCCGGCGCAGGCGGGCGTCGACCTGCAGCTCGTGTTCGCGCTCGTTCACGCGCGCGCGTTCGTCGAATCCGAAAGCGAGCTGGTGCGCTTCGTCACCGACGAGCACCGGCGGCTGCCGTCGCGCAGCGCGCTCGCCCTGATCGACGAGGAGCAGAAGCACATCGAGCTGTTCCGCCGCGTGCAGGCGACCATCGCCACAAAACATGGCGCCGTCGAAGCCGCCGTCGCCCAGACGTGGGTCAGCCCGTGGGCCTACAGCCAGATGGTCGAGAACGGCGTCGACGACGAGCTGCGCTTCATGGTGTGGCTCGAAGCGCTCTTCTTTGAGGAGTACACAATCTGGCTGCACGACTCGTTGGTCGAGGGTGAGGCCCGGGCGGGCGCCGCGCTGCAGCCGGTGTGGAAGGCGGCCCACGCCTGCCACCGCGCCGAAGAGATCCAGCACGTCGCCACCGATGACGCCTACCTGCGCGACCTGGCCTTGACCGACGAACAACGACGGCGACTCGCGCACCGGTTTCTGTTTCAACTCGAGGCCGGCTTCGCCGAGCGGCTGTCGATCACGGGCACCCTCGCGGCGATGCGCTTGCTGCACCCCGCACTGCCGCTGGTGCCACCGACGTCGATGCGCGCGCTGCCGCTCTTTGACGCGATGCTCACGAGCCGCAGCTTCCGCCGCCTGCGCGACCACGTGCCGGTGCTCACGCGCATCGCCAGCGAAGACGCCGGGGGTGCACCGCCTCTGGCCAGGGCTCGCCGGAGCAGCACCCAGTCGCTGCGTCCGTTGCCGCCGACGCTGGCGGCGTGCTTGCGGGACACCCTCGCGCGCAACCCCGACGTCGCGCTCGACTTTGTCGAGGCCGGGCACCGGGCACCCTGGGTGGTCGGCCAGCAGCTGACCGCGGCGCAGCTGTGGTCGCGCGCCGTGCAGATGCGGCGCCGGCTGCGCGACGAAGGCGTGCGACGCGGACACCCCGTGCTCATCGTCGGCCGCGACCCCGTCGACGTCATCGTGCGCTTCTGGGGCTGCGTGCTGGCGGGCGCGCTGCCGGCGATCGTCACGCGCCCCGACCTCGCCCGCCCCGGATCGAGCGCACGCCTCTGCGCCGTGCACGCGCTGTTGGGCGATCCCCTGGTGCTCGCCGACCCCGACGATGCCGCTGCGTTGGGTGCGGCGTTGGTCGCGGCGTTGGGCCCGCAGCCTCGCGTGCGCGCCTGTGAGATCGACGTCGATGGTGGTGACGCCAGCGACAGCGACATCGATGGGGCCTCGGCCGGTGACGTCGCCTTTTTGCAGTTCTCGTCGGGCAGCGTCGGGCACCCGCATGGCGTGCGTGTTCGCCACGACAACGTGATCGCGCACGCGCAGGCCCTCGTCAGCCGTCTCGAGCGACGCGATGACGATCGCTTCTTGAGCTGGGTGCCGCTGTCGCACGACATGGGCCTGGTCGGCTTTCACCTGACGCCGCTGCTCGTGGGTCTGCCGCAGATGCACGCGAAGCCAGAAGCCTTTTTGCGCGATCCCAAGGGGTGGCTGCGCGCGCTCGGCGACTTTCGCGTCACCTGCACCGGCTCGCCCGGCTTCGGCGTGTCGCGCACCCTCGCGCGGCTCGCCGTCGACGGCCTCGATGGCCTCGAGCTGTCGCAGCTCCGCTTGATCATCCTGGGCGCCGAGCCGCTGTCGCCGCGGCTGCTGCGTCTCTTCACCGACGGGCTGGCCGCGGTCGGGTTGCGAGGCAACGCCCTGCGCCCCTCGTTCGGCCTCGCCGAAGCAACCCTCGCCGTCACCGTCACCGACGGCGCCCGCCCGCCGTTCGTCGCCGTGCAGCGGGAAGCGTTCGACCGCGGCACCGCCGTCGTCTGCGCCGACGACGCGCCCGGCGCCGCCCACTTCACGTCGCTCGGCCGGCCGCTGCCCGGCGTCTCGCTGCGCATCGTCGACGACGCGCACCAGCCGGCGCCGCCCGGCACGCTCGGCGCCATCGAGGTCAGCGGACCGACCGTCGCCGCGGGATACCTCGACGACGCCGAAGGAACCGCGCGCACCTTTGTCGATGGCTGGCTGCGCACCGGCGATCGCGGCTTCGTCGTCGACAGCGAGCTCGTCGTCACCGGGCGCGACAAGGACGTCGTCTTTCTCGGCGGCCGCAACGTTTGGCCCGCCGATCTGGAAGAGACGCTGCGTCGCCACCTCGACCTCTCGACCACCGAGCGCATCGTCGCCGGCGCCCACGACGAGCGCCTCGGGCGCGATCGCCTCGCGCTCTTCCTGGCCGTCGACCAGCCCGGTGCCGACGCCGCGGCCGGCGAGGACGAAACGCGGCAGGCGTTGCTGCGGCTCACCGGCCTCGTCGTCGACGACGTGGTCGCGGTCGACCGACGCACCTTGCCCCGCACTGCGAGCGGCAAGCTGCGGCGCGTCGAGCTGATGCGCCGGTTCATGGCTGGCGACTTCGCGCGCGCGGAGACGGCATCGGCGCCGACGACCGCGACAACGACGACAACGACAACGACGACAACGACAACGACTGCGACGGCGATGCCGGCTGTGCCTTCCGTGGCCGCGGCTGTGGCTGTGGCGGCGCCCGTGACAGCGACTGCTGACTGGTCAGCGACGACGACGACGACGACACTGGTCGCCAGGGTGCGCCGCATCTGGTCGGTGTTGCTCCGCATCCCCGAGCGCAACATCAAGGACGACGACGATTTCTTCCAGGAGCTCGGCGGCCATTCGCTGCAGGCCGTCGATCTCCACCACCAGCTCGAGGAGCTCGCGGGCCGTTCGATCGACCCCGCGCTGCTGAAGCGGGCGACGACGGTGAAGCAGATGGCCGAGGCGCTGTCGCAGCTGCTCAGCGACGTCGCTGTGCGGGCGCCCCAGCCGACGACGACGACTCGCCCCGACGTCGACGCCACCGCCGTCGTTGCCAGCGTCGCTGCCGTCGCCGCGACCCCGAAGAAGCCGGTGGCCTTTGCTTCAGACGCGATTGCCATCGTCGGCCTCGCGCTGCGCACGCCCGGCGGCGACACGCCCGAGGCCTACTGGCAGTTTGTCCTCGACGGCCGATCGGCCATTCGCCGCTTGAGCGCCGCCCATGCCGGGCGCGATGCCGCCGCCGACACCGATCGTGTCGAGGGCACGGCGCTGACCCGCGAGCTGGGCGCCCGCGCCGCCGGGGCCCTGCTCGACGACGTGTTTTCGTTTGAAGCCGCCGCCTTTGCGCTCTCCGACGACGAAGCGCTGGCCCTCGATCCCCAGCAACGACTCTTTCTGGAGCTTTCGCTCGAAGCGTTGCAGCAGGCGGTGGTGCGGGGCGACCGCGTCGGCGTCTACGGCGCCAGCGGCGAAGTCGAATACACATCGCGTGTGCGCGCGGCCTCGGGCTTGCCCGGTCACGCCGCGTTGCTGGGAACGATGCGGTCGCGCCTCGCAACCGGCGTCTCGCGCGCCTTTGGCCTGACCGGCCCCAGCGTCGTCGTCGACACCGCCTGCTCGTCGTCGTTGATGGCCGTGCACGACGCCTGCCGC
>JBKJNL010000085.1:0-7392 GCA_046593615.1 Myxococcota bacterium
ACCCGGCAGGCTGACGCGGTTGCGCCCGCCACCGCTGACCAGCGCGCAGTGCAGCCCGAAAGTCTCCTGCGCCCACGGCGCGATGTTTTCAAACAAATAATGTGCTGTGTCGGCAAAGGCCGAAAAGACGATGACCTTGCGGTTGCCGTCGTTGATCGGATTCTCGACCTTGTCGGCGATGACGCGCTTGAGCTTCTGCAGCTTGTCGTCGCGGGCGGCGCTGACCACGGCGGCTGCGGCCAGCAGGCGGGCCAGGCCCTGTCGATCGTGCGCGAGGTCTTGCTGCCAGCGGATTTTGTCGATGTCGTGCAGCGACACCTTGACGGCGGCGCCGACGAGGACGGCTTCGAAGTCGGGGTCTTCGACGTCGATGTCGGCGATGGAGGCCTCGTCGCCCCAGAAGGAGACGGCGCCCTCGTGGGCCTTCAGCTTCTCCAGCATGACGTCGACGTCGTGCAGCTGGCGCTCGAGGGTGAGCTTGAAGCTCGTGACCGCGCTCTCCATGCGCTTGAGCAGGTTGACGCGCAGAAGGTGGATGAGGCTCTGCTCGCGGTCGCCCTGGGCGAACAGCTGCTTGCCGTCTTTGCTGGTGGCGTACTTGGCGTCGTAGGCCGCGCGCTTGCCGGGCAACACGTATTTGAGCGGGCTGTAGGCGCTGAGATTCAACCGGCGAATCTCGTTGTTGATCTCTTTGACCGACGCAAACTCGCCGACGCTGCGGGTGGGGATCTCGACGTCGGTGCCAGCGATGGTGCGGGTGCCGGCGGCGCCCTCGTTGTCGACGTCGGCGGTGATGTTCACCGGCTTCAGACGCTCGGGGAAACGGCCGGTCTCGCTGGTGCCGTAGTAGCGCTCGATGTGCTTGCGCGACCTCGCGATGGTCAGGAGGTCGAGCAGCTTGAAGTAGTCGAAGCCGAGCATCTCGATGAGCCGGGTCGAGCTGCGATCGGCGTCGTCGAGGTCGAGCCAGCGGTTGAACTGCTGCTGGGCCAGGCGCGTGGTGCGCTCGATGCTGCCGATGCCCTGCTCGGCGAGCGCCCCATCGGCGCCTTCCGTGGCGAAGAGGATCTGGTTTTTCAGGTCGGCCAGGCGGTTGTTCACCGGCGTGGCCGACAGCATCAAGACCCGCGTCTTCACGCCGCTCTTGACGATGGTTTCGAGCAAGTGTTCGTAGCGTGTCTTGCGGCCCTTATTGGCCGGTCGATTGCGAAAATTGTGCGATTCATCGATGACCACAAGGTCATAGTTGCTCCACTTGACATTCGACAGGTCGATGTCGCCCGAGAAGCCGTCTTCGCGCGTCAGGTCAGTGTGATTCAGCACGTCGTAGTGAAGGCGGTCGTCGGCGAGCACGTTGCGCTCGTCGTTTGACTTGTAGAGCGTCCAGTTGTCGCGCAAACGCTTGGGACACAAGACGAGCACGCGACTGTTGCGCAGCTCATAATACTTGATGACGGCCAGGGCTTCGAAGGTCTTTCCCAGGCCGACGCTGTCGGCGATGATGCACCCACCGTATTTTTGTAGCTTATCAATCGCGCCGATCGCACCGTCGCGCTGAAAGCGGAACAGCTTCTGCCAGACCGCGGTGTCCTTGATGCCGGTGGCGGCGTTGACGACGCGGTCTTCGTCGAGATCGTCGCCGCGGCTGCCAAACAGCTGCTGCAAGACGAGGAAGTAGACAAAGGCCGGCGACACCGGGCCGTCGAGGTCGCGCAGGGTCTGCAACAGGTGCTCTTTGGCGCCCGCTGCGGATTCAGGCGAACGGGGATCGATCGCGGTCCGTTCCCAGAGGCCATCGAACCAGGCGGCGTGGGCCGCGCACTCGGGACCCGAGAAGACCTGAACGAACGAGGCGTTCGATGGGGCGAGGCCGAGGCCGCCGGTGGTCAACGACGCCGTGCCGGTGAGCGCGAGGCGTGGGCCATCGGAAGACGTCACGACCGCCAGCGTCTGGGGCACGGTCACCGCGGTGCGCACCTGGGCACAGGCGGCGATCCAATCGCCGAAGCGGCGGGCCGTGATGCGCTGCTCGAGCTTGTTGCGCCAGGCGCGGTCGCCGTCGTCGCCCCAGAGCTGCAGCGCCAGAGCACTCGTCCCGGGCAAGAGCAGCCGGGCCGCGCGGGTCGACTTCAACGACGGCAGCAGCTGCGCCAGCGCCGGCAGTGACAGCGCTGGCGTCGCGACGTCGAAGCGGTCGGCGTCCGCCAGGGCGGGAGCGAGCTCGTCGAAGGGCCGCTCGCCGGGAGACAAGATCTTCATGCGTCCGGGTCCTTTGGGCGCAGCCGTCACGGTGGCTGGTCGAGGCTGTGGGGTGGGCGGTGTTGCTGCCGCGGTGATTTGCGAAGCACCGTTGTCGCTGGCCGCGCGGCGCACGACCGCGATGACCTCGGCCATGACCCGGCAGTCGACCTCGTTGTAGGCCGCCACGTCGCGCATCAGCGGCATGTCCGAGAGGCCGCTTCCCTGGGCGCGGGCGACCGAGGCTGCCCGCCAGGCCGCGACCATCGCGGTCAGGCCATCTGTGGGGCCACCTGCGGGGCCGTCTGCGGGTTCATCGGCGTCGGCGACGTGCCATGACGTCGGAATCCGACCCTGCTCGTGCAGAGCCTTTCCGATGGCTTTCAGGCCAAAGCCATCGGCCCCGCGCACAACAAACGGAGCGCGCTTGACCACGCGATCAAGGAAGTCGAACCAGTTGAGACGGGGCCACTGGCGACCTGGATGACGGCTGCGCGCCGAGTCGAGCGACGAGTCGAGCATGCTCTCCTCGGCCGGCGACCAGTGAAAGACGCGAACGTCGTCGTCGCCAGCGCCGACGACGCGCTTGCGCTCTTCGATGCAGGCAAAAAAGGCGTCGAGCATGCGACCTTCGGCGGCGACGTCGAGGGCGTCGACGACGAAGCAGCGAAAGCTCCATGTCCTGTCGTCGACTGCTGGATCGAACCATCCGATGCCGGCCATGAAGATCAGGGGTTGCCCGCCGCGCCACGGCAATGCCGCGCAGTCGTCGTCGAGGTCGTTGACGGTCTCGAAGTCGACGTAGAGCTCGACCGGCGCCCTTCTCTGCCAGGCGGGATCAAGGTCGGCACCGCGGCCGAGCGACCAGCCAGCCGCGCCAGGGCGGCGGAGGGCGATCATGGCGTCGAGCCGCTCGGCAGTGGCCGTGGCCGTCACGCCCAGGCCTTCGGCCGACAGGTTGTCGTCGTTGATGTCGTTGAGGCGCGGTCGCAGCCCGCCCTGTCCGTCTGGAATGCTGCCAGCGAGCGCGCGATCCCGCAGCGCGACGCCGACCTGCCAGAGGCGCGTCAGCTCTCCCTGCGCCTCGGCGATGGCGTTCTTGGCGCTGCGCCAAGCTGCGTCGTCGGTGTTCTTCAAGTTGGGCCGCAGCTCCGGCACCGACGGAACCTTCTCGGCTCGCCAGTCCGCACCTTCGGCATCCACGCGACGGGCCCAGGAGAGTGCCGCCACCACGGCGTCACCGAGGCCGCCTTGCTGCCAGCGCCCGCCTTGGAAGGCCGGGCCCAACCGCTCCCAACAAGAGCGCTCCGTCACCCCTCCCTGGGTGACGCTGCGACCGAGCACAAAGGCGCAAGGGGGCTCCAGCCCTTGAAGGAGTCCCAGCGCCCGGTTCTCAAGCCACAGCCGTGCGTTGCTGCTGAGCAGTCCGCGTCGATCAAGCTGGAGTCCAGCAAATCGAACATCCAAAACGCGATAATGAAATACACCGTCGAGCGCCGGCGCCGGAAGCGCAGCGACTTCTGCCGCGGAGAGGGCGCGGTCGTGGTCGCGCCGCCAGGCGATCTCAGCGCCGATGGCGCTCGGAAAGAGGCGCTGCAGAACGTCGCTGCGAATCAAGAGCGTCGGCGACGACCGAACCCCGAGCCCGGGATCATGGAGCGAAGCACCGTGTATTATTTGTTCCCCATTGATCAGTGCATTTTTCGTATCCTGATCGCGGCCAGCTGCAGGGCCTGTCAGGTGGAGCACCGGGCTGCGCTGCTCGAGCAACCGCACCACACCCTGATGGAATGCCTGTGCACGCTCGGCGACAAAGGTGCCGAAGTCGAGAGCGCCCCCGGCGCGGTCGCGGGCAAAGCCGGCGTGTGCACCCCACCGCGCGAGCCACGTCAGCAGCGGGTCATCCGCAAACCAGGGCGCAGCGTCTGACGGCCGAAGAACCAGTTCCCCCATGACTCCATCCACAGGTCACGCAGCTGGCTGCTCACCGGCTGTGACCGGCGCGCAGCATCACCCGCTGCCGACGCGACCCGCAATCTCGGTCGTCTTCGTCGTTGGCCCCGATCGAGAGCCGCTGCCACACGTCGTCGCGAGGCCCGGCGGGATCTTGCCGGCCGCTGCCGGGCCTGCTCGGCTTGCCCGATGGTGAAGAAGCTCAAGCTCCAGCGCCCCGACCTGCGGCGCGCCTTACGGTCGAGCTCACCCGAGCAGATTGTCACCCACCTGGGTCGCTCTCCGGTCGCGGCCGTCGACCAGCTGTTCGACGTCCTTCATGAGGTAGAGCGCTGGGGAAACGGCGACGCCGAAGTGCGCGCCGCCCTCGTCTTGTTCGAGCTGGGTGAAAGCGCCTCCGTCGTGGACTTGCTGCTCGAGCTGCTCGAAGACCTCAGCGCCGACCACACCGGCGACGAAGCGGTCGTGCTCGGGCGCCTGGTCTTCACCACCGGCACCCATGCCGACCCCGGCTGCGGCGCGCAGATCCTCGAAGTCCTCGATGACGCGCAGCTGCGCACCGGCCGACTCCCCGTCGGCTTCGACCACATGATCGAGCTGCTCGTGCGCTTCCACGAACGCGGCTTCGTCGACGACGGCGTGTGGCGCTGGCTCGAACGGCTGCGCCCCATCGATCTCGAGCTGTGGTGCTGCCTCGCGGGTCATGTGCCGGGAGGGCGGACCATTCCGCTCCTGCAGCGCGCCATCGACGAGCACGATGGCGCCGCCGACACCGACCCCATGGCGGCCGACGTCGTCGCCTCCGCGGTCGCCGCCCTCGAAAAGCTGGGTGCCGCCCGCCCCCTCGACCTGGAGCGGGGGCAACGCCTCTTGAAGGCACGAGGCTCAACGTGAGCCGATGAGTGGCCTGCCGGAGGCGCAGGGCCGCCGGTGGCGCCGCTTCCAAATCCCCGGCAGGCTCGGTGCCCGACCATGACCAGCACCACCCCCGACCGCGGCGTCGTCGCAGCGCTCTTCGAGCGCGTGCCCGGTGGGTTCTTTGCGCCCCTCGCCGGCCCGTCGCACGCGCTGTACTGGCGACTCCTCGAGCAGCTCTACGTGCTCGAGTTCGAGCGCGAGCCCCTCTACGTCAGCCGCGCCGCCGCCACCGACTACGCCGCGCTCATCGCCGCCGCCGCCGGCGCCCTGGTCGTCGACGTTGACGTCGACAGCGATTCACTCTTGTCCAAAAACGCCAACGACGAAGCCAACGACGGCGACGACGACGGGCGCCCCGAGCGGGCGCTGGGGCTGCGCATGCTGCGCCGGCTCGAGCGCGCCGGCTGGTTCGTCTGGGAGTACCGCGCCGGCGTCGGCGAGGTGCTGGCGTTCTCGCCACCGGCGGCGCGCGTGCTCGAGGCGCTGGTGCGGGTTGCCCGCGACGAGCAGCCGATCTTCCAGGGCTATGCCCACTCGATCGCCACGCTCTTGCAGCGCGAGAGCTTCGCCGCGCGGCCCGGCGTCGTGCTCGTCGAAGCCCGGCGGCACACCCTCGAGCTCGTGCGCGAGCTCAAGATCCTCGACCGCAACATCGCCCTGTTCGTTCAACGCATCCTCAACGACGCCAGCGACGCCGCCGCCGTGCTCGACCAGAGCTTCGAGGCCTATCGCAAAGCCGTGATGGGCAACTACCACCGGCTGAAAACCGTCGACAACCTCTTCAAGTGGCGCGCCGGTGTGCTGCTGCGTCTCGACGAGATCGAGCGCGAGACGCTCTTGCTCGAGAGCGCCGCCCGCTGGATGAAAGAAGAGCTTCACCTCGACGACGACGCCGCCCGGCTGCGCGTGCGCGACGACCTTGCTCTGCTGCGCGCCGAGTTCGAGAAGCTCCCGGCCCTCATCGACAGCATCGACCTCAGAAACGCCCGCTTCTCGGGCAGCGCGCTGCGCAAGCTCCAGTACCTCTTGCGCCACAACCGTCGCATCGAAGGACAGCTGCAGCTCGCCATCGAGCACGTCGGCGACGACGACGCCCCCGCCATCGACGTCGACGTCTACCGCTGCGAGCTGCTCGGTGACGGGTTCTTCTACCAGCCGCCGAAGCGCCGCGAACAAGCCACCGCCCAGCGCGTGGTGCGGGCGAGCGACGCCGACAAAGCCGCCGTGCGCGCGCGCGTCGCCGCCACCATCGTCGACGTGCGCTCCTCGCGCCCGCGCATCGAGGCCCTCGTCAAACACGCGCTGCACGGGCGCCCCGAAGGCGAGCTGGCCGAGCTGCCCCTCGACGACGACCAAGGCTACGTCGACGTCATCTTTGCCGCGGCCTTTGGCCTCGACGGCCGCTCGCCGTACCGCCTCGAGCCCCGGGGACAAGAGCGCGTGCGAAAGGGTCGCTACGCGATCCCGCGGGCCCGCATCATCGGGCGTCGACGATGATGCGGACGCTGCGATGACCGACTTCTGCGACGAGTACCCGCGCCTCGAGCCCGCCCAGCGCGAGCGCTTTCGCCGGCTGGTCACGCGCCTGCTGGCGGGACAGATCCTGACGCCCGGGGCGGCGCTGGCGCCCGATCCCGATTGGCGCTTCGCCGAACGCCACCGCGACCTCGTCGACGACTACCTGCGCATCGGCGGCTGGCGCTTCGACTTCGACGCCGCCCTCCGCCTCGCCCGCGCCGTCCACATCGCCGGCGAGCAGCGCGTGCGCTTCAACAAGCTCGAGAGCACCCTCTTGTGCCTGCTGCGCCTCGCCTGGCACGAGGCCATGCGCCACGCCGACGACGACGTCCGCTGCACCATCACGATCGGCGACGCCCGCGAGCGCCTGCTGCAGGCCGGACGCCCCATGTCGCAGCTCTCGCGCCGCGCCCTGGCCGACGCGGTGCGCCGGCTCGAGCGCCACGCCATCGTCTCCACCAGGAAGGGCTTCGTCGGCGCCGACGTCGACGTCGTCACCATCCAGGCGGTCATCGAGAGCATCTTCCCGGCCGATCGCGTCAACGACATCGCGCAGCGGCTCAAGAGCTACGCGCGCGGCGGCGCCGTCTCCGGCGATGACACCGATGACACCGATGACGGCGGTGACAGCGACGATGGCGGTGACGGCGGTCGAGACCATCCGGACGACGACGACCGCGGCGGAGCGGTGCAGTGAAACGTCTGGCCGCCGTGCGCCTCGTCCACTGGTACCACTTCGTCGACGAGACCTTTCGCTTCGCGGGC
>JBKJNL010000318.1:0-5120 GCA_046593615.1 Myxococcota bacterium
GTGAACGGCACCGAGCGCGTCGTCGTCAGCCAGCTGCACCGCTCGCCCGGCGCCTTTTTCGACAGCGACAAAGGCCGCACGCACGCGTCCGGCAAGCTGCTCTACAACGCCCGCATCATCCCCTATCGTGGCTCGTGGCTCGACTTCGAGTTCGATCACAAAGATATCTTGTATTGTCGCATCGATCGCCGCCGCAAGTTCCCGGCGACGGTGCTGTTGAAGGCCCTCGGCTACACCGCTGAAGAGCTGCTCGCCTACTACTACAAGCAGGAGACACTGCTTCTCGAGGGCAAGGGCAAGTTCGCCAAGGTCATCGACTACGACCTCCTCGAAGGCCAGCGCGCGACGCGCGACATCAAGGACCACGAGACGAAAGACATCCTCGTCAAGAAGAACCGCAAGTTCACCCGCGCGGCCTTGAAGCGGATGAAAGAGTCGGGGATGAACACCCTGCCCCTCGCCGATGACGAGGTCGCCGGGCTCATCTCGGCCGAAGACATCGTGAACATGGACACCGGCGAAGTCTTCGCCGAAGCCAACGAAGCCTTTACGATCGAGAAGCTCGAAGACCTGCGCAAGGCCGGCTACTCCGAGGTCAAGGTCCTCTTCATCGACGGCCTGAACGTCGGCAGCTTCCTGCGCGACACCCTCGTGCTCGACAAGGTCAACTCCCGCGAAGAGTCGATCCTCGAGATCTACCGCCGCCTGCGCCCCGGCGACCCGCCGACGCTCGAGACCGCCGAGAACCTCTTCCAGAACCTGTTCTTCAACGCCGAGCGCTACGACCTCTCCGAGGTCGGCCGCCTGAAGCTGAACCACAAGTTCCAGAGCGAAGAGCCGCTCACCAACCGCATCCTGACCAAGCGCGACATCCTCGAAGTCGTCAAGTACTTGATCGAGCTCCGCAACGGCCGCGGCTCCGTCGACGACATCGACCACCTCGGCAACCGCCGCGTCCGCGCCGTCGGCGAGCTTCTCGAGAACCAGTTCCGTGTCGGCCTGGTCCGCATGGAGCGCGCGATCAAAGAGCGCATGAGCGTTCAAGAAATTGAAGCGCAGACGCCGCAGGAATTGGTCAATCACAAACCCGTCGCCGCCGTCGTCAAAGAATTCTTTGGCTCGTCGCAGCTGTCGCAGTTCATGGACCAGACGAACCCCCTGTCCGAAGTCACGCACAAGCGTCGCCTCTCGGCCCTCGGGCCGGGTGGTTTGACCCGCGAGCGCGCCGGCTTCGAAGTCCGCGACGTCCACCCGACGCACTACGGCCGCATCTGCCCCGTCGAGACGCCCGAAGGACCCAACATCGGCCTCATCTCGTCGCTGTCCACGTTCGCCCAGGTGAACGAGTACGGCTTCGTCGAGACGCCGTACCGCAAGGTCAAAGACGGCAAGGTCATCAACGAGGTCGAGTACTTCACGGCGCTGCAGGAAGAGCAGCACATCATCGCCCAGGCGAATGCGCCGATCGACCAGGCCACCGGTGCCTTCACCGAGACCTTCGTGCAGTGCCGCCATTCGGGCGACACCGTCATGCAGAAGCCTGAAGAGATCACGCTGATGGACGTGTCGCCGTCGCAGCTCGTGTCGGTCGCCGCCGGCCTGATTCCGTTCCTCGAGAACGACGACGCCAACCGCGCGCTGATGGGCGCCAACATGCAGCGCCAAGCCGTGCCGCTGTTGCGCTCCGACGCCCCGCTCGTCGGAACGGGCATGGAGTACAACATCGCCCGCGACTCCGGCGTCTGCACCATCGCCAAGCGCGCCGGCGTGGTCGACTACGTCGACGCCACCCGCGTCGTCATCCGTGTCGAGACCACCGCCGTCGATGACGCCGGATCACAGGTCGACATCTACAAGCTGAACAAGTGGATGCGCTCGAACCAATCGACGTGCTTCACGCAGACGCCAATCGTGACCCAGGGCGATCGCGTGCAGCCCGGCGACGTCATCGCCGACGGTCCCTCGACCGAGTGCGGTGACCTGGCCCTCGGCCGCAACGTGACCGTCGCGTTCATGCCCTGGCAGGGATACAACTTCGAAGACTCGATCTTGATCTCCGAACGTATCCTGAAAGAGGACCTCTTCACCTCGGTGCACATCGAGGAGTACGAGGCCGTCGCTCGCGACACCAAGCTCGGACCGGAAGAGATCACGCGCGACATCCCGAACGCGGGCGAAGAGGCCCTCAAGGACCTCGACGAAGCCGGCATCATCCGGGTCGGCGCCGACGTCAAAGCCGGCGACATCCTGGTCGGCAAGATCACGCCCAAGGGCGAGACCCAGCTGTCGCCCGAAGAGAAGCTCCTGCGGGCCATCTTTGGTGAAAAGGCTGGCGACGTGCGCGACACCTCGCTGCGCATGCCCCCGGGCACCTACGGTACGGTCATCGACGCCAAGGTCTTTACCCGCAAAGGTATTGATAAAGACGTCCGCGCCCAGGCCATCGAAGACGAAGACGAAGCCAAGCTGCTCAAGGATCAGAACGACGAGGTGCGCATCATCCGCAACTCGGCGCTCGAGCGTGTCCGCGGGCTGCTGCTCGGCCAGGTCACGACCAACAAGCTCGTCGACGACAAGGGCAAGGTGCTCTTGAAGAAGAGCGACACCCTCGACCGGCCGCTGCTCGAAGGCATCGACTGGAAGTACTACGGCGACATCCCGATCTCCGACGAGCCCCTGCTCGATCGCGTCCGCCGCGTCTTGAAGACGATGGCCGACCAGACCGAGCTCGTGCGCACGGCGTTCTCCGAGAAGATCGAGCGCCTGAAGAAGGGCGACGACGGCCTCGCGCCCGGCGTCATCAAGATGGTCAAGGTCTACATCGCCGTGAAGCGAAAGCTTCAGCCCGGCGACAAGATGGCCGGCCGTCACGGCAACAAGGGCGTCGTGTCACGCGTGCTCCCGCAAGAGGACATGCCCTACCTGCAGGACGGCACGCCCGTCGACATCGTCCTCAACCCGCTCGGCGTGCCTTCGCGCATGAACGTCGGTCAGATTCTCGAGACGCACCTCGGCTGGGCAGCCAAGGGCATCGGCGAGCGCCTGAACCGCATGATCGAAGTCAAGGCGGCGTCGTCGGACATCAAGGCGATCCTCGACAAGGCCCTGCACGAGGGCAAGCACAAGGAGCTCATCAAGAAGCTTGATGACGTCGACCTCGCCAAGCTCGTGAAGAAGCTGAAGAAGGGCGTCCAGATGGCGACCCCCGTCTTCGACGGCGCCAAGGAAGCCGAAATCCGCGACCTGCTCGAGCTCGGCGGACGCGACCGCAGCGGTCAGTCCATCTTGTTCGACGGCCGCACCGGCGAGCCCTTCGACAGCGAAGTCACCGTCGGCACGATGTACATGCTGAAGCTGCACCACCTCGTCGACGACAAGATCCACGCGCGCAGCATCGGGCCCTACTCGCTCGTCACGCAGCAGCCCCTCGGCGGCAAGGCGCAGTTCGGCGGCCAGCGACTCGGCGAAATGGAAGTCTGGGCCATGGAAGCCTACGGCGCGGCCTACGCGCTGCAGGAGTTCCTCACCGTCAAGTCTGATGACGTCGTCGGCCGCACGCGCATGTACGAAGCGATCGTCAAAGGCGAGCACGTGCTCGAGTCGGGCATCCCCGAGTCGTTCAACGTGCTCATCAAGGAGCTGCAGTCGTTGGCCCTCGACGTCCAGCTCCTCGAAGACCAGGACCCGCTCTACTACTGAGCCGCAGCCGCCCGCGTCCACGACGACGCGGGCGGCGCCCCCTTCCCGGCGCCCGACGGCGCCACCCTCTCTTTCGCTTCGAGGTCCGCACGCATGAAAGACATTTTCAACTTCTTCGAGAAGCCCAAGGACCCGCTCTCTTTCAACGCGATCCGCATCCAGCTCGCGTCGCCCGAGAAGGTCCGCGACTGGTCGCATGGCGAGGTCAAGAAGCCCGAGACGATCAACTACCGCACGTTCAAGCCGGAGCGTGACGGCCTGTTCTGCGCGAAGATCTTCGGGCCCATCAAGGACTACGAGTGCCTCTGCGGCAAGTACAAGCGCATGAAGCACCGCGGCGTCGTGTGCGAGAAGTGCGGCGTCGAAGTCATCCAGTCCAAGGTCCGCCGTGAGCGCCTGGGCCACATCATCCTGGCCACGCCGGTCGCGCACATCTGGTTCTTGAAGTCGCTCCCGTCGCGCATCGGCAACCTGCTCGACATGACGATGAAGGACCTGGAGCGGGTGCTCTACTGCGAGTCCTACGTCGTCATCGACCCGGGCCAGACGCCGTTCACCCAGGGCGAGATCCTCTCCGAGGAGCGCTACCAGAAGGCGATCGACGACTACGGCGACGACGCGTTCCTCGCCGGCATGGGCGCCGAGGCGGTGCGCGAGCTGCTGCGTCAGCTCGAGCGCGGCCCGACGAACGACGGCAAGGGCCTCGACTGGCTCGCCGGCGTGCTCCGCAAGGACATGGACGAGGCGACATCGGAAGCGAAGCGCAAGAAGCTGAGCAAGCGCCTGAAGGTCGTCGAGTCGTTCCGCCACTCGAACAACAAGCCCGAGTGGATGATGCTCGAGGTCATTCCGGTGATCCCGCCGGACCTCCGCCCGCTGGTGCCCCTCGACGGTGGCCGTTTTGCCACCAGCGACTTGAACGACCTGTATCGGCGGGTGATCAACCGCAACAACCGCTTGAAGCGCCTCCAGGAGCTCAACGCTCCCGAGATCATCATCCGCAACGAGCGCCGCATGTTGCAGGAGGCGGTCGACGCCCTCTTCGACAACGGTCGTCGCGGCAAGACGATCACCGGCCCGAACAAGCGCCCGCTCAAGTCCCTCAGCGACATGCTGAAGGGCAAGCAGGGCCGCTTCCGTCAGAACCTCCTCGGCAAGCGCGTCGACTACTCGGGTCGAAGCGTCATCGTCGTCGGTCCGACGCTCAAGCTGCACCAGTGCGGTCTTCCCAAGAAGATGGCGCTCGAGCTGTTCAAGCCATTCATCTACAACAAGCTCGAAGAGCGCGGCCACGTCAACACCATCAAGTCTGCAAAGAAGATGGTGGAGAAAGAGAAGCCGGAAGTCTGGGACATCCTCGAAGAGGTCATCCGCGAGCATCCGGTTCTCCTGAACCGCGCGCCCACGCTGCACCGCCTCGG
>JBKJNL010000410.1:0-4722 GCA_046593615.1 Myxococcota bacterium
CGTGTACGTCTCGGGAGCCGACGCCGGGGTGTCGCCGCCGTCGCCGCCGCCTTTGCTGCTGCTGCTGCCGGCTTTGTCGTCGCCGCCGTAGCCGGCTTCGTCGCCCCTGGCGTCGTCGCCTTTTTCGCCGGCTTTTTCGTCGCCTTTGCCTTCAGAGGGCTCTTCGCTCGGGTCGGCCGCGTCGCCGGCGGCGTCGAGACGATCGGCGGCATCGCGCGCGGTGTTCGAGTCCTGGGCTCCGGCCGGAATGGCGAGGGCGGCGGCGGCGAGGGCGAAGACAACTGCGTGGGCACGCATCGGGGGACTCCGGGGACTGATCCCCCCGACGATAGAGAGACCCACCCCGGCCTCCAAATTTTTCACCCGTTGTGCCGCTCGTGGGGCGGCCCGGGATCCGCGGGCCCGAGCGGCCCTGGAGCGTCAGCGCGGGGGATCAGAAGATCAGAACTGCACGCCGGCATAGACCTGGAAGGTCCAGGCGAACTGGGCGGCGCGGAAGCGCTCGTCGCTGAGGCTGACGTCGGCGAAGTGGTTGAGGCCGCCAAAGGGCAGGAAGAAGCCGAGCTGCGGCATCAGGTGGAAGCCGTCTTCGGTGGCGTAGAAGGCCTTGGCATCGATCTCGATGCCGAGCGGGTTCTGCTGGCCCGGCGTCGACGAGGCAAAGATCGCCTGGCTGTAGATGATGTCGGCGCGCACGCCGAGGTCGGGGGTGAAGAAGTAGCCGATGTGCGGCTTGACGTAGAAGGCGTCGTTCACCGTCCCGAGGATCTCGCGGAAGAGGATCATGTCGACCTGGTAGTCGGGGTCGAAGCGGAAGTTGGTGATGTTGTCGTCGACGACGGCGCAGTCGACGCTCTCGCCGGAGTCGTCGGTGTCGCCGTCGCCGTTGAGGTCGTCGGTGATGGCGCCGCCGGCGTTGGTCTCGAGACACTCGCCGTACTGGCGACCGTCGAGGTCGCCGGCGCGGGGGGTCTGGTTGATGACCGGGCGCTGGCCCATGCCGGGGGCGTCGTCGCCCGAGGCGATGCCGCCGTCGAGGCCGACCTCGAGCTGGTCGTTCAAGAAGCGGTACGAGCTCTCAAGCGCGAAGCCGCCCTGCAAGATGAACAGCGGCTTCTCGACAATCTCGCCGTCTTCGATCACGCGCAGGTCGGGGTCGCCTTCGCCGAGGCCGTTGCTCGACACCGACGTGCCGTCGACCTGGCCGATGATGCCGACCGCTTCGGCTTCGATCTTCAGCTTGTCCCACTGGAAGCGGCCCCACAGCGAGCCTATGCCGGCGTTGGCGTTGCGGTTGACGTACTGGCCCGGGCTCGGCCCGTTGGCGCCGCCCGGGGTGCCGGCGACGTAGTAGTCGGGGATGTCGAAGCTCTGCGTGCGGTAGACACCAAACAGGCCGTAGTTGAGCAACCAATTGCCCTGTCGAAGCTGCTCGGCGATGTCTTCTTCGGTGTCGCGCTTGGCGATGACGAGCATCAGCGAGTGCACGTCGTCGCGCGGGTCGAGGTTGTAACGCTGGCCCTGCTCGTTGGCAAAGAAGCCCTGGTTGAGGTCGCCGCCGGCGCCGGCGCCGCCGCCGCGGCCGAAGGGTCCGCTCGACGAGAACGAGTAGCCGGGCGCGACGATGTGCCCGGCCACGCGGGTGCCAAAGATGACCTGGTCGGCGTTGTCGCCGAAGTCGTCGTCGAGCTGGTTGCCGTCGTTGGCCAGCAGGCCGAGACCGAACTGCTGGGGCATGCGCCCGAACCGCAGCTGGCCGACCGGTGTCATGATTTCTGCCCACAGACGACGGATTCGAATTGCATCATAGATGCTGTTGAGACCGGCCTGCGGCGGGTTTTGCGACGAAGCGAACAGCGGCAGCGGCAGCGTCGGGTTCTGGGCGAAGCCGGGCAGGGACTCGGGCGTGCTGCCGAGCACGAGGTTGTCAAAGATGTCGAAGGTCGAGCGGATCTTGATGTCTTCGCTGACGTTCAAGGTGGGATCGACGCGCAACCGCATGTTGGCCGACAGCAGCGTCTGCGTGTCTTCGGCGGTCGCGCTGCAGGCGTCGCCGGCGAAGTTCTCGACGCCGTCGACGCAGGTGGGGCCGTCGAAGGGGCGGTAGAGCGTCGGCGGGGGCACGAACGAGGTGCCGCGATCGTTGACCGGGTCGTAGGTGCCGAGGTCGAGGCGGTTGAAGATGTCGAAGCGGAAGCGGAAGTAGCCGTCGAGCTCGAGGAAGTTGAGCTTGGGCTTCACCTCCTCGATCCAACGCTCTTCCTGCCACTGCTGGGCGGCGGCCTTTTGCGTCGCCTGATCGCGCGCCGCGGCCTCCATCTCGTTTTGCAGCTGGGCCTTGAGCTCGGCCTGCACCTCGGCCTTGAGCTCGCTCTTCAGCTGGGCCTTGAGGCGGGCCACGTCGTCGGCCGTCAGCGGCGTCGCCGGCGCATCTGTCGTCGTCGTCGCGGGCGTCGTCGTCGTTGTGGGCGGCGTCGTCGCGGGCGTCGTCGTCGCCGGCGTCGTCGTCGGCGCGGTCGCGCCCGGGGCGGTCACGGGCGGGGGCAGGGGCGGGGGCTCGTCCTTGGCAGCCTCTTTGGGCGTGTCGGCTTTCTTGTCTTTGTCTTTGTCTTTGTCGGCCGCGGACTGGGCAAAGGCAGAAGACGAGAGCGCGAGCAACGAGGCAGCGACGACGACAGAGCGGAGCATGCATCCTCCACGGGACGAGCACGAAAGCCCGCCGCGGTTAGCAGTCCCCCGAAAAGTCACAACAGATTGCGCGGCAGCTGACGCCGAGGGCACACGCCGCGAACGTCGCGGGCAGTCGCAACCGTGCTCTCGGCGCGGGCCGAGCCTCGGCAGATCAGGTCGAATTCTTGCGCCGGGTGCCGACCCTCGATCATCGTGGCGCCACACGGAGCCAGGTGGCTCCACGAGGATCCAACGCCGATGACGACGACGACGACCCCCGAGGGGCCCTCCTTCTTGAAGTCCCTGCTGCTGGCCACGGCCACCATCGCCTTTTCGACGCTGGCGCTCGGCATGCTCTGGATGAGGTGAACCGCCCGGCTGTCGGTCGCGCGACCCTCCGGTCCTGCGGCGGCCCACCCGCTGGGTGTGGCGGGGCGGGGACCTGCGCTAGGCTGCCCGCCCTATGAACCGCACCGCCGTTGCCTTTGCCGCCATCGCTCTCGCCGCTGTCGCCGGTGGCTGCGTCCCGATCGAGCCAAAGGCCGAGTGCGTCGCCGCCGACCAGTGCGACGCAGCCCTCGACGAGCCGTTCGGCGACTTCGACGACGCCGACCAGACCTTTGGCAAGAACGGCACCTGCTGGGCCAACGAAGAGACCGCAAAGGCCTGCGTCGTCGAGTGCGACAAGTTCGTCGCCGAGCAGCTCGCCGCCGGCCAGGCCGCGCGCAACAACTTCCTCATCGAAGCCTGCGGCGGCTGATTCCGTGGCCGGATGATTTTGCCGACTGCGTCGGCTGCATCATCCGGCCACGGAATGTTCTTTGCCCTCGCGGGCGCCCTTTTTCCGCTGCGCTCCGCTCGCGATGAAGCTGCGTCACCCGGCCGCGGGCGCCCCTTCTTTCGCTGCGCTCCGCTCGCGATGAAGCAGCCTGGATCAACCATCAGGCAGGCGGGGCGAGCACGACGTCGACTCTGCCGAGCACGGGGTCGACGGCGGTGACGATGACGTCGACGGCGCGGCCGAGCTGCAGCGCGCTGCTCGACGGATCGCGGGCCGGATCGCGGGCGGGATCGTTGGCCGGATCGCTGGCTGGATCCACCAGGGCCACGATGCCCGGCAGCTGCACCAGGAAACCAAAGGGCTTCTTGCCGATGACGCGGCCGGTGACGCGCTCGCCGATGCGGCTGGCAAACGAGCGGGCCACGAGGCTGCGGGTGCGCTCGGTCTCGGCCCGCGCCGAGCGTACGGCGGCGTCGTCGACGGCGGCGGCGATGACGTCGAGGGCGGCGTCGCCGAGGAAGCCGTCAAAGGCAAAGGACCGCTCGCCCCGCAAGAAGCGCTTGAGGATCCGGTGCACGACGAGGTCGGCGTAGCGGCGGATCGGCGAGGTGAAGTGCAGGTAGAGCGGTGCCGCCAGTCCGAAGTGCAGCGACGGCGGCCGCTGGTAGCGGGCCGGTCCGAGCAGGCGACGCAACAAGGCGCGGGCCGCCGGCTCAACGGTGGTCCCCGTAATCTGCGCGTCAAACGCCGCCAGCGACAACGGCGACAGCGGCTTCGTCAGCGGGAAGCCGGCTTCGACGCCGAGGCCGGCGGCGGCTTCGGCGAGGGCCCGGGTGCTCTCGACGTCGGGCGCGTCGTGCACGCGGTAGAGCCCGGGCAGGCCGCGGTCGACGAGAAAAGCGGCGACGGCTTCGTTGGCGGCCACCATCAGGCGCTCGATCAACAGGTGTGACGATGACGAGCGCTCTTCGGTGACGGCCGTGACCTGTCCTTGGTCGTCGAAGCTCAAGCGGGCCTCGCTGCGGTCGACGGAGACGCCGCCGCGGCCGGCGCGCTGCACGGAGAGGCGCGCCGAGACCGCGCGCAGGCGGCGCAGGGTCTCCCAGGTAGCCTTTGGCACCGCGGCTTCGTCGCCGTCGTCGAGGAACGCAGTCACGGCGTCGTAGGTCAGGCGCGCGGTCGAGCGCATCACGCCCTCTTGCACGTCGACGGCGGTGACGACGCCGGTGGCGTCGACGCGCAGCTCGGCGCACAGGCACAGGCGGTCCTGG
>JBKJNL010000651.1:0-7925 GCA_046593615.1 Myxococcota bacterium
CGCTCCAGGGCCGCTCGGGCCCGGGTCTTCCGCTCCAGGGCCGCTCGGGCCCGGGTCTTCCGCTCCAGGGCCGCTCGGGCCGGCGCCGCACCCGCCGCACCCGCCGCACCCGCCGCACCGGCAGCACCCGCCGACCGTGCTCGGGCCGGTACTCGGCTCGAGGGCCGGTCGGGCCAGGCCGCAAGCCCGAGCACCGACGACGGCATCGACGCGTGGGCGCCGCGGGATTCGGGGGCGGTCGCGGCCGGCCGGCCGCAAATCTTTGCTCGGCTCGCCGACACGGCACGCGCCGGCTAGGTTCGACGAGATGAGTTGGACCCTCGAGCAGCTTGAGCGCGAGATCGACGACATCCGCGCCCGCATCAACCGCCACCGCCGAGAGCTGGCGTCGCTGTTCGTGCAGCGCCAGACCGAAGTCGACCTCATGACCATCTGCGCCGTCGCCCAGGAGCCGCTGCTCTTTGTCGGCCCGCCCGGCACCGCCAAGTCCGACCTCGTCGTCAAGTGGGTCGAGAGCGTCGGCCTGCACGACGACGCCTACTTCGAATACATGCTCACGAAATTCACGGAGCCGTCAGAAATCCTTGGGCCAATCGATATCGATTTGCTGAAACAAGGGCGGTTCATTCGTCGCACCAAGGGCAAGCTGCCGGAGTGCCGGGTGGCGTTCCTCGACGAGATCTTCAAATCGAATTCGGCAATTCTCAATCTTTTGCTGACGATTTTGAACGAGAGAAAGTTCTATCAAGACGGCGAACCCGTGCCGGTCAATCTTCAGGTGCTGTTCGCGGCGACCAACGACATCCCCGACCAGAGCGAGCTCGACGCCATGAGCGATCGCTTCATCCTCAAGGTCGAGACAAAGGCGGTGAAAGACACGCACTTCGCCGAGCTCATCGACGCCGGCATCAGAAACGAGTCGCAAAAGGCGACCGGGCAGAAGCCGTGGGTGCGCGGCACGGTGACCCTCGAGGACTACCAAAAGGCCAAGCGCTGGCTGGACTTGATGTTCGCCCGCGAAGGCGGCGCGTCGGACGACGGCCAGCCCCCCCGGCGCGACGCGCTGTTCCCGCCGCGGGCCTTTGCCGAGCTGCGCCGCGTGGTGCGGGCCCTCGAGACCGAGGACAAGATCCTCGTGTCCGACCGCAAGCTCATCAAGCTCTACAAGCTCATCCGCACCCGGGCGTTCCTGTTCCACGGCGGCGCCGTCGACACCCCCGACCTCAAGCTGTGCGCCTACATCGGCAACCGCCGCCACGAGGTCCCCGCCGTGCACGCCAAGGTGACGACGTTGCTGGGTCTCGCCGAGCGGTGAGCTCGTGAGCGGTCCCCCCGTCGCGTCCCGTGCCGCTTCAGGGCCGCTGGGGGCCCTGTCGATCGAAGACGTGGCCGCCGCCTTTTGCACCGCCGTCGTCGACGAGCCGGCCGAAGACGCCGCGCCACGGGTGCTGCGCTGGGCCCTGTCGGTCTGGGCCGCCGGCGTCGACGAGGCCCCGCTCGCGCTCATCCACGACCTCGGCTTCGTCTTGTTGCGCGGCCGCGGCACCCGCTTCTGCGCCGCCCGCGATCGGGCCTTTGCCAGCGGCACCGCTGCCGCCGACGACGACGACGATGACGTGCGCCGCGGCGTGCGCGCGTCCCGACTGGCCTGGGAGGATCGCGTCGTCGCCGCCTGGCTGAACGACCCGGCCATCCTCGCGGCCCACGTCGTCATCGCTGGCCTGCCGACCAACGCGCAAGAGGCCGCCATTCCCCACGCCATTGCCGCGGCGCTCGCGCGCGGGTTGCCGGTGGGCAGCCATCCCGGCCACAACGTCGGCGCCCTGCGCACGCTGCTGTTGCGGCTCGCAAGCGAGCGCTTCACCGGCGAGGCGGACGTCGTCGCCCGCGCCAGCGGCTCAGCGCGGGGACTCGAGCCCGTCGCCTCCGCCGCGGCCGTCCTCGACGCCCTGCGCCCGCTGCTCGCGGGGCGCGCCCTGTTGAAAGAAGAGGACCTCTGGGAGCTGGCCCACCTCGACGACGTGCCGTCGGAGGCCGCACGGTTGGCCCTGCGCACCGTGCACCGCATCATGGCCCGCATCGGCCCGCCGGCGTCGTCGACGCTGTCGCGGCTGCAGCGGCGCTCGCGCGACGTCGTGGTCGATGACCACGAGAGCGCGGCGTTTCCGGCGGGCGGCTTCGACGCCATGAGCACCAAGGGCACCTTTGAGAACCTGGTGCGCAGCGAGGTCGCCTACGTCGGCGAAGGCCGCGCCACCCGCATCGACGACGGCGTCGACAGCGGCGTGCCGTATGGGCCCGACCTGTTCGACGTCCGCTTCGTCGAGGGCGAGCTGCTCTACTACACGCGCGACGAGAGCCCGCTGCTCGAGCAGAAACGGGCCCTGGTCTTTGCCGTCCTCGACGTCGAACGTTTGCGCCACAAGCTGCCCGAGCTGCCGACGCAGACGCTGGTGTTGGTGCTGGCCTGCTGCCTGCGCGCCCACGCCGACCTGGTGCACGGTCTCGGCGCCGCGGCGGTGCACACCACGTTCGGCATCGGCGGCGAAGACCGCGCCGTCGTCGACGAAGAGCAGGGTCTCCTGCAGACCTCGCTGATGGCCGACCTGGCCCACCGCCGCGTGGCCGTCGTCGATGCCGCCGTTGACGCCGGCGCGGTCGTCGCCCGCGGTCGCATCGTCTTTTCGCCGCGGGCGGCGCCGCCGGGCATGCGCAGCGGCGCGGGCGCGCCGGCTGGATCGGGTGGATCGGGTCAGAAAGAAAAGCCGGCCCGCCTGTGGGTGCGCGTCGGCGGCGCCCGCTGGGTCGTCGACGACGGCGTCACCGTCGACGACGTCGACGCCGCCGACCTCAGCGCTTTGCGCGCCTTTGTCGATCGGCTGCTGCTGCTCGCGTGACGCGTGTCAGGCCGGCGAGACCGTGGCCTGCAGCGCCAGCAGCGTCGCCTCGTCGACGCCGGCGAACGCGACGGCGATGCCCGGGCGCACCGGCTGCCCCTTCTCGCGCCCACCGCGCTGCACGCGCACAACGAACCCCGAAAAAACGAAGCCGGCGAAGCCGACGACGACACTGGAGCCCAGGCCGGGCGGGTCGTCGAGCAACAGAAAGCAGCCGCCGACACCGACGTCGCGCACGTCGGGGGCGGCCACGACGACCTGCCGCGGACCGTGACGCAGCTCCACCGGGCCGACGTCAACGGCGACGCGGGCGTGGCGGCGGCGGTCGGCCTCGATGACTGTCGTCATGAGCAGAGCCCCTCAGAAACCGATGTCGAACAGAATGCGGTGCAGCTGCTGACGATTTCCGGCCAGCGAGATCCACGCCGCGCTGTCCACGCCGGGGATGGTGACCAGGCCGTTGGGGTCGTCGGCGGTTTCGTCGACGAACTGCGCGTTCTCGACGTCGTTGTCGAAGTCGTCCTGGTTGGTCTGGTGCAGCTTGAGCTTCCAGCCGTAGGCCCGGACGTTGCCACGCAACACGTAGAAGACGCTGCCCGGCGCGCCCGGCACCGGCGCGAGCAAGATGCGGTCGGTCGACGGCGGCGCCTGCGCCGGGAACGCCGTGTCGATGGTCAGCACGTTGAAGCCGTTGCTGTCGTCGTCGACGATGGCGTCGTCGTTCATCTCGGCTTCGATGCGCGCAAAGGCCACGAGGCCTCTCGTCGGGACAAAGACCGCCAGATTCTGCTGCGCGGCCTGGACTTCGTTGACGGTCAGCGTCGCTGGGTTCGGGATGTCGCCGACCTGCACGGCGTGGGTGCCGGCGGGGAGCACCAGCGGCACCCACGGGTCGCGGGCCAGCGTCCAGACCTTGTTGAGACCGTCGAACGGCCGCTCGATGGGGACCAGCGCCGGCGAGCCGCCAGCGCCGGGGTAGGCGCGATCAAAGACCAGCACGACGTCGCCGATGGTGCTGTCGTCGGTCTCGGTCGCCAGGAACAGGCCGGCGATCTCGCCGAAGCGGACGTTGGCGGCAAAGGTGTCGCGGGCGCGCGCGGCGCGAACGGTGCTCGTGAAGTTGACCTGCTCGACGACGACGGTGTCGCTGCCGCGGGCGGCATAGACGCGGCGCTCGTCGATGTCGTTGTCGTTGGTGTCGGGCTTGAGCAGGCGCACGATGAGGTCTGCGCCGGCGCTGTCGGCGTCGACGATCTCGTTTTGCAGGTCGCCCTCGCGGACCTGCTGCAGCCCGCTGATCGCGCAGCTGAACCAGAGCTCGTCGTCGCGCGCGCGCGGATCGATCCCGGGCTCGAAGCTGACGTTGTCGACGTTGCAGCGGGCGGGGTTGCCGCCAATGCTCGAGTTCAGGACGTCGATGAAGGGCGTCGTCGTGACGAAGTCGGCGGCGACCAGGTCGAACAGCCGCAGCTGGTCGACGCCGCCCGCGGTGTATTCGCCGACGACGGCCAGCCGGGCGTCGGTGTTGCCGACGGCGGTGGCCGGCAGGAACATCGACACTTCGCCGAGCGGCTTGTCGTTGATGAGCTGGGTAACGACCTCGCCTTCGCCTTCGCCCTCGCCTTCACCGCCTTCGCCCTCGCCCTCGACGGGCGGGATCACGACGTCGGGCGGCGCGTTGGCCGTGCACAGATCGGCGACGCACGTGAAGCCGACACCGCAGTCGAAGCTGGATTCACACGGGGTCGCTTCGGGCGGACAGCCCGCCAGCAGGAGTGATGCGGCGCCGAGCAGGCCGGCGACGACGGGAGCGAGCTTCATTGGGTGCATGCGGTGTTCTCCTCGCACTTCTCTTCGACGCTGGCGCAGGTCGGAGCCTCCGCCGGGAACTCGGGCAGCGTCGCCAGCTGGACCTCGACGAAGCCGTTCGCGCCGAGGTCTTTGGCCGCGCCGGCGTCGTCGCCGTCGAGCTGCTGGGCGTCGCCATAGACGTCCTCGACGGCGCAGCCGCGCAGGATGGCCTGGCCGCTGAAGTCCTGGGCCTCGACAAAAAAGACGCGGCGGCCGACGCCGACGTCTCTGAGGTCGACGCCACCGGCGCGGAAGTCGCAGACGTCGGTGCTGATCGACGCGATGGGAGCGACACCCTGGGGCGGCGTCGGCGGCGTCACCGACAGCGAGCGGCAGATGGCGTCGGGGCTGCGCTCGCCGGTGCCGCCGCCGTCGTAGACGTCGAGGCGGGCCAGGGCGCTGGCCAGAAAGGTCTGCTCCGACGGGAACACCAGCCGGACCGCGACGGTGGGCCGGTCGCAGCCCGCGCCGAGCCCGACCAGCGCGCCGACGCCGAGGCAGGCCAGCAGGCCCGCCTGCAGGGGCCGCAGGGCCTGCGCGCGGGCAGCGCGGGCAGCGAGGGCTCTCGGGAACGGCGGGGGGTGCACGGGGGCAGTGTAGGCCGACCACGGCGCTTGGCCAGAATGCCGCCAACCGCCCGGGATGCCTCGGTTTTCGAATCAGGCTCGGGGGCTGGGCCCGGCCGTGCCGCCAAAAAGCACAGCTCGAATCCCGACGGTGAAAACGCTACCTCCGCGTCGTGGATCTGGCCCGCCTGCTCTCGCCGCCCCAGCTCGAGGCCGCCACGCGCCTTGACGCGCCGGTGTGCATCCTGGCCGGCGCCGGCTCGGGCAAGACCCGCGTCATCACCCACCGCATCGCCTGGTTGATGACGACGAAGCGCGAGCAGGCCGAAAGCATCCTGGCCGTCACGTTCACCAACAAGGCCGCCGGCGAGATGCGCGAGCGCGTGGAACGTCTGGTGCCGGGACGGGGTCAGCGCGTGCTGCTCGGCACGTTCCACGGCCTCGCGGCCCGGCTGCTGCGCAAGTACGGCCGCCTCGTCGACCTGCACCCGAGCTTCTCGATCTACGACGCCGACGACGCCGACCGGCTCTTGACCCGCATCGTCATGACCGAGCTCAACCTCGAAAAAGAAAAAGCCAAGGGCATCTCGCGCCTCATCGACAGCTGGCAGTGCGAGGGGCTGTTGCCCGAGACCGTTCCGCCGGGTGGCGTCGAGCTGCTGTTCGACGACGCCGTCAAGGCCTACGCGCTCTACCTGCAGAAGCTCACCGAGGCCCAGGCCATCGACTTCGGCGGGCTGCTGGTGAAATTCCGCCAGCTGGTCACGGGAAAAGACCGAGACGTCCTCGCCGGCCGGGTCCGCCATGTGCTCGTCGACGAGTACCAGGACGTGAACCAGGTGCAGGCCGACATCGTGCTCGCCCTGGCAAAGACCGCGGCGTCGACGGCGGTGGTCGGCGACGACGACCAGGCCATCTACGGCTGGCGCGGCGCCTCCGCCGACAACCTCAAGAAATTCCTGCTCGCGCTGCCCGGCGCCGTGGTCATCAAGCTCGAAGAGAACTACCGGAGCACGCCGGCCATCCTTGAAGCCGCCAACGGCATCATCAGCCACAACATGGCCCGCCTCGGCAAGGTGCTGCGACCCGGACGCACCGACGTCGACCGCGGTCGCAACGTGCGGGTGCTCAAGAGCCGCGATGACATCGACGAAGCCCGCCGCGTCTGCCAGCTGCTGGTCGAGCACGTCGCGGCCGGCATGCACCTCGACGAGCTGGCGATTCTCTACCGCACGAACGCCACGTCGCGCCTCTTTGAAGACGAGCTGCGCAAGCTGTCGCTGCCCTACCGCGTCGTCGGCGGCGTCCGCTTCTACGACCGCAAGGAAATCAAAGACGTGCTGGCCACGCTGCGCCTGTGCTTCAACCGCAAGAGCGACGTCGACGCGCTGCGCTTTCTCGCAGCGGTGCCGCGTGGCATCGGCCCCACCACCATCGCCAAGGTCGACGCCGTCGCCCGCAAGAAGTCCCAGGCGCTGTTCGAGGCCTTTGCATCGTCGTCGTCGCTGGCCGAGGCCGGCCTCGCCGCGGGCGCCACCAGGAAATGCCTGGCGGTGGTGCAGCAGCTCGACGAGCTGGCCATGAAGATCGGCCGGCCGCGCGCGCCCGACTTCAATTCTGCGGGGCCCTTGCCCGGGTTGTTCAATGCCCACGCGCCGCTGAACGCGAAAGACGCCATCGCCCTGGCCGTCGCCGCCTCGGGCGTCAGCGAGCGCCTCGAGGCCGAGCAGAGCGAAGAAGCCACCGGCCGCCTCGAGAACCTGCAAGAGCTCGTGAACGCCGCCGCGATCTTCGAGAGCGAAGCGGTGCGTGCCGGCGAGCCCGCCGACGTCGAGGCCTTTCTCGAGCAGGCCGCGCTCATGGGCTCCACCGACGGCGACGATGACGAAGACGACCGGCGCCGGGGCAAGGTCACGCTCATGACCCTGCACTCGGCGAAGGGCCTCGAGTACGAGGTCGTCTTCTTGTGCGGCCTCGAGGAGCATGGCTTCCCGCACTCGCGCGTGCTGTTCGACGACGACCCCGCCGGCCTCGAAGAAGAGCGCCGCCTCGCCTACGTCGGCATCACCCGCGCCAAGAACCGGCTGGTGCTGAGCTGGGCCCAGCGGCGCATGGTCAACGGCGTCACCAAGCCCCGCGATCCGTCACGATTCTTGTTCGAGATCCCGCGACAGGTGCTCGATGGCGACGTGCCCCGCCAGTCCGGCAGCCGGGGCGGCAACCGCGACTCGCTGCTCGACCTGTGGCGCGACAAGAACGCCGCCCGCTCTGACGCGCGCGACCTGCTGCTCGAGCCCGTCAGCGGCGGCGGCTCGCGCGTCGTCTACGACACCGACAGCGTGGCGCGCCCGGCGCGGGTCCCCCGCACGCGCCTCGTGATGGGCGCGACGACCGATCCGGGCGATGACGCCGCCCCCGGCAACGTCGTCGTCAACGACCGCCTCGAAGGCACCTGGGACGGACCGCCAGAGGCGCGCGCCGACGAAGCACCGCTGGTGCGCTCGATCGGCAAGCGCTTCCTGCTCGGGCAGGGCGGCGCGCCGCAGACCGCCGGGCCGGCGCGCGACACCGGGACGAGACCGCCGGCCGAGCAGACGACCACCGTCCTCGA
>JBKJNL010000652.1:0-4068 GCA_046593615.1 Myxococcota bacterium
ATCGCTTCGATAAGATCGGTCTGCACAGGTCACCTCAGGTTTTGGAAAGCGCCTCGGTTCGTACCCGGGGCGTTTTTATTAGCGTCGAGCCGCTCGCGGCTTCAGTTGGTCGTCAACGAAGCCGGCGACCAGCTCCTGGACGATCTGTTGAGTCGACTGCCGTCGACCGTCTTGCACGCTCCGCAGACACAGAGCCCTCTCGAACCTGGCGAACAGGTCCGCGGGCAGACGAACGCACAGGTGGCGTTCCGACCCCAATTGCTTCGACATCGCTCCTCCTTTGGCGCCCGGAAGCGTGCGCGCCGTGTTCTGCGGGCATCGTATGCATAGCGGCCACCAAGTGTCAAGTGCATCATCCTGATGCGGCGCTGTCAGCACGCACGCAAACAAGGCGACTGACAACTTTCCGTGATCTGATCGAAACCGAGTCTCTAGTTTGATCATGATCGAAATTGGGCACGGGATCTTGGTATAAGCATCATGAGATCAAACGGTCTCTGCTCGAAGCAGCAACTCCCACAACCTGAACCCAAAGGTCCGTCGACGACGACGGCCCGAGAGAGGCACGTCCATGAACTTCGCGAAAATCAAGAAGGCCCAGGAGGAGGCCGCGCAGGGCGCCACGCTGATCGGCCATTTGGCCTGGTGGCATTTGAACGGAGCCTCAATTTCCCACGACGACCTCGTGGCCAAGGCGAAGGTCGCGGGTCTCGACGGCAAGTACCTGCCGAAGCCGCTGACGAACCTGGCAGCGTTCCGCCGCGCGTGGCGGCGGGCCGCAAGACGTTGCCCAACAGGCCTTCTGCTGCGCGAGGTCGGGGAAACCCCAGAGCGCGTCGTCGTCGGGCTCGTTCGGGAGGACGCAGACGTCGAAAATGCGAGCTTGGCCTACGACCTCGTTGGCACGGTCTCGTTCGACAAGGCCACAGAGGTTCTGGTGATCCACACCCAGAACGACGTCACGAAGGAAATCGAGCGGCTCTATGCCGTGCACCACGAGCACTGCTCAGACGACATCCGCACGATGCTCTGCGGCCTCATGCGTCACGCTGCGGTCTCGCTGCGAGATCAAGGGGCCGTCTACTTTCTGCCGCCCACCTTCGACGGCGTGCTGAAGGCGATGGCCGAGGTCGTTGAGGGCATTGGGAAAAATCGCGTGTACACGCTGCCGGTGGCCGACGCCGGGGACGCCATGGCCACGCTCGCCGACGTCGCCCGCAAGACGCTCGACGACGAGATCCGTGCCGTCGAGGCCGAGCTGGACGCATTTGCGGCGAACGGGACGGAGACGCGCGACGGCACGTTGGCCCGCCGCCTGACCAAGTTCGACGAGCTGCGTGCCCGTGTGGCGCTCTTCAGCTCGTGCTTGGCGTTCAAGGCAGACGCGCTCCATGGGCGCATCGGGTGTCTCCAAGAGGACTTGCGCGATCGCCTCAGCGGCCGCGTGTTGGAAAAGGCCGTGGCGGCGGCGCCGAAGCATGCCGTCGCCGTGGATGACGTCGTCGGCTTCTGAGCAGCCCATAGGCACAGACCGAGACCAAGGCAGAGACGGAGACAGAGATACAGCGCCGCGGCACCGATCCTCATGGTGAGGCTCGGTGTCCGCGGCGTCTTCACGTTGATGGAGATGAAAATGACCAAGACCAATCTCGCCATCGTCCGATCGACGGCGGCTGATGCCCTGCAGAATGTTCGAGGGGATCTGAAGTCCCGGTTCTATGAACGCGACGTCATCATCGACGCGCTGCTCGCGAGCCTCGTCGCGCGCACCCACCTGCTGCTGCTCGGGCCGCCGGGCACGGCCAAGTCCGCGGTCGTCAACGCTGTGACGGCGAGCTTCACCGACGCGGTGTCGTTCTCGTGGTTGCTCACCAAGTTCTCGACACCTGAGGAGGTGTTCGGCCCGGTGTCGTTGGCGGGCCTGCAGCACGACAAGTTCCGCCGCATCACCACGGGCAAGCTGCCCGAGGCGCACGTGGCGTTCATCGATGAGGTGTTCAAGGCGAGCAGCTCGATCTTGAATGCGCTGCTCTCCGTCGCCAACGAGCGCGTGTTCTTCAACGACGGCGTGGTCGCTTGCCCGCTCATCACGTTGGTGGGCGCATCGAACGAGCTGCCGGAGTCGGAAGAGCTCGAAGCCCTCTATGACCGCTACCTGTATCGAGGATGGGTTGAGTACCTGGCCGATGGCAGCAACGTGCGCGCGCTGATGGGCCCGGCGCCGCCGATGTCGACGCCGAGCACGATGACGCTCGCGGACCTGGAGGACTGCCAGGCGCAAGCGGCGGCCGTGGCCGTGCCCGACGCGCTGCTCGACGTGCTGCTTGTCGTCAAGCGCAAGGCCGAGGGGGCGGGCTTCCGCGCCAGCGACCGGCGGTGGAAGGCCATCGTCGGGTACCTGCGCGCGTGGGCCTTCGTGCAGGGCGACGTCGAGGTCACCGACGAGCACATCGTGGAGGTGCTTCCCGACTGCTTGTGGCGTGTGCCAGGAGATCGACCCGCCATCGGGGCGTTGGTGTCCTCGGCTGCGAACCCGAGTGCGGCGAGAGCAACAGAGATCCTCGATGCGGCCAAAAGGGCGATCAAGGACCTCGGCGAGCCCACGACGAAGGATGCGAACGACAAGGCCGAATGGGTCATGAATGCGAGTCAAACGGCATCGGCGCTCGAGACCATGCTGGTCGAACTCGACGTCGTCATCGCCAAAGGCAAGGCGCCGAAGTCGTCTGCCGTGCGCAAGCGCGTGGAGTCGCTGGCGAAGGAGGTCGGCGCCAAAGTCGCCGGCCTCTACAGGCTGTGAGGCCTACATGAACCACGACGATCGGGTGATCAAGGTCGACAGCTGGACCGACTACATGTGGCGCCATCACGTCGAGCCCGCTGATGATGTGAAGACCGTGCTCGACGAGGGGAGCAAGAGGTTCGAGACGTTCCCCGCGTTCGGTCGGGAGCTGTTCGGCAGGCTCTTCTCCCCGAAAGAGGAGCGCGTAGAGCAGATCCGGCCCGAGGATGCGTGGCAGGTGCGCGCGCACGACGAGCTCGGACAGCTGCAGGGGTGGTCTTCGCTCATGCGGCGGGCCACCGGCGACAAGCTGCTGGCGGCGACGGCGGCGACGGCGATGGCTGAGAAGGTGCTGGCCCACCTGCCGCCGCCGCCTGAGCCGTTGGCCGACGCCGAAGTCCTTCGTCGACGTGTGCGTGGACTTGCGCGCATGGCCAGCGAGGGCGCTGGCGACGGCGAGGAGGTGGAGCGGCTGTTGGCGCAGATGCGCGCGAAAGGCCAGTCGGCGGTGGCGGCGGCAATGGCCTACGCCGAGGGCCTCGACGAAAGCGTGTTGCGCGATGCACTGCGGGAGGGCGTGACAGCGGCCCACGCGCAGCTCGACCAGGTGGAGGCGGAGCTGGCCGGCTTCTGCGGCTGGGGCCAAGGCGACGTGAGGCCGGGTGGCGACGTCGACGAGAAGGTGAGGCTCGCTGCTCACTTGAAGCAGAACGAGAAGCTGAAGCGGCTCGGTGTCATGGCCGGGCGCATGCGGCGGATCGCCATGCTCAAACGGCGGACGAGGTCGCAGCACGCGCGCGATGAGGTCTCGGACATCGAGCGTGGCAACGATCTCGGGCGCGTCTTGCCCTTGGAGCTGGTGAAGTTGACGGACCCCGCGCTTGCCCTCGACTTCGCGCGCAGCTTCGTCGAGGGCACCCTCGCGCAGTACAGGTTGCACGGACGTGAGCGGCAGGGGCGCGGGCCGGTCGTGATCCTGCTCGACAGCAGCGGCAGCATGGAGGGTGAGGCCGAGCTCTGGAGCAAGGCCGTCGCCATCGCGTTGCTGCAGCTGGCGGTCGCCGACAAGAGGCGAACGAGGATCGTGCAGTTCGACGACGGCATCAGACGCGTCGACGACTTCGCGCCCGGCAAGGTCGATGGGCGCGCGGTGATGCAGGCGATGGCGCCGTTCTTCGGCGGGGGCACCGACTTCGAGAAGCCGCTCTCGAGGGCGATGGATGCGATCGAGAGCGACGTCGGGCTCAAGCAAGCCGACGTCATCTTGATCACCGACGGCGAAGCGG
>JBKJNL010000654.1:0-2639 GCA_046593615.1 Myxococcota bacterium
TTGTCGAGAAGCAAGCCGACATCAGGGCCTGCGCCGAGCGCGTCGGCTACAAAAAGGGCTGAGCGATGAAGCTCCACCACGTGGCCATCCAGGTGCTCGATCTGGCCCGGGCCCGCGCTTTCTACGTCGACGTCCTCGGCCTGCCGCTGGTGCGCACGCAGGAGCACGCGCTGTGGGTCCAGGCCGGCGACGCCGTCGTGATGCTGGAGCTGCCGGCGCCAGGCGAATCCGTCGTCGACGAGGGGCCGTGGAACAGCGCGCAGCCCGGACCGTTCTGCGTGGCCTTTGCCATCGCGCCCGCCGAGCGGGAGCCGCTGCGCGCGCGCCTGCAGCAGGCCGGCGTCGACATCGATCACGAGTCGGCGTTCACGCTCTACGTCCGCGACCCGTTCGGCGCGCGGCTTGGCTTCTCGCACTACCCCGACAAGCCCTGACGACTCGCTGACGGCGACGACTACTTGAGGTTGCCGGCGGCCAGCAGCTTGCCGAGCTCGCGGGCGCCACCGATCAACGTGCCCTCGACAAAGACCTGGGGAAACGTCGGAAACCCTGTCCACATCTTGATGGCCAGGCGGCGGCGGTAGCCGGTCAGGTAGTTGCCGTGGTCGATCGACGTGAACGGCAGCTTGGCCTCGTTCAACATCTTTTTGGCCCGGCGCACGACGGGGTTCTGACCCATGCCGATGACGACGATGCGGTCGCGGGCGACGGCGGCCTTGACCTCGTCGACGAAGTCGCGGTGAAAGGCGTGGCTTTCGGCGGCGGCATCGGGCGACATTTTGTCGTCGGCCAGGATGTCGCGCGGCGGGTGGGTCATGGCGGTGCTCATGCGCTGGTCTGCTCTGCGTTGCTCGACCCGGCAAGCCCCGCCGACCGAACAGCCAACCCACAGCCGACTCAGAGAGCGAGAGGGCCGTCGACGCAGGCGTCGCGCACTTTGCAGAAGCCGTGACAGACGAGGGCGGGATCACAGCCCCTCATCACGTCGAGGTCGGTACCGCAGTCGGCACCAGGCTGGAGATCCGGGATGAACCCGACTGCAGTGCTCGTCCACGTCAATGCCTGAAACAACGCTTGCCGATCGGCTCACCGCGACGGGGTGGCCGTGCCCGCCGCCGACAGGCGCTCGTCGGCACCGAGGGCGAGCATGACGTCTTGGTCTTCGGCGCTGGCCAAGGGGCCGAAGCTGACAATGCAGGCGCCTTCGACGCCGCAGTTGGCGCAGCGCACGGTCAAGACCGCGGCCATCTCGCTGGGGTCGGAAGCGCCCTCGAGTCGGCGCACGTCGAGCAGGGCCAGCGAGCGCGCGTCGTTGGTCTGGTGGCAGCCCTCGCAGCGCACGCGGGCATTGGGAACGACCGAGAAGACCTCGTGCACGCCCTCGTCGTCGAGGTCGCGCAGCTCGTCCATGAGGCTGCGGCTGCTGTCGTCGTGGCTGTTGGCGAGCTGCTGGTCGGTGATGCGCATGGCGGCCTCCGAGGGTCGAGAGGGTTCTCCTCAAGGTCACGACCTCTGGCGTCGACGACAACCGTGGCGTTTGTGCTCAGCCGCCGTCGCTGCGCTTCAGCTTGCGCATGGGCACGCGAGGCTCGACGGGAACGATGACCTCGGTGCGGCCAATCTCGTCGTCGAGTCGCATCGCCCGCTGGCGCACGGCCTTCCAGATGGTCACGAGCGCGCTCATCAGCGGCACCGCGAACAAGGCGCCGGCGAGGCCGTAGAAGCGCTCGCCGATGACGAGAGCCAGCACCACCAGCACCGGGTGGATCTTGGCGGCGTCGCCCATGATCTTCGGGTTCAGGAAGTTTGCTTCGAGGGCGTGGATGCCGACGATCCACGACACCGCCAGCACCGCCGTGGTCAGCCCCGACGACAGCCCGACGATGACGATGGGGATGGTCGACAGGATGCTGCCGAAGATCGGGATCAACGAAAAGATCGCCGCCAGCGTGGCCAGCAGGAACGCGAACTTCACCTTGAGCAACAGCAGCCCGATCAGGGTGAGCACGCCGTTGATGAGGCAGATGGTCAGCTGGCCGCGCACGACGCCCGAGAGGCCGCGGTCGATGCGGCCGAGCATGTCGTGGAGCTTCTCGCGATCCGACAGCGGCGTGATGGTGAACAGGAACGACGTGATGCGCCCGGCGTCGGCCACGATGAAGGCCGTCAGCATCAAGACCAGGAACGCCGAGAACACAAAACGCAAGGTCGCCGCGAGGACGTTCTGCACCTGCGACGCCGCCTGCAAGGCCTGGTCGCGGGCGAACTGCTTGGCGTTTCTGATCAGGTCCTGGCTGACGCCGACGACGTCGATGTCGACGAGGGTGCCGGCGCGGGCGCTTTGTGGGTCTTCGATTTCGCCGTCTTCGTCTTCGGCGGTGACGATGTGGATCGGCAGATCGTTCTTGTCGATCCAGGCCTCGAGCTTCTTGGCGGTGAACGCGATGTTCTCGTCGGAGAGCTGGTGGAAGATCTCGCTCGACTCTTTGGTGAGCCGCGTGACCTCTTTGTAGAGCTGCGGGACAAAGATGCGCCCGCCGATCCAGATGATGGTGCCGGCGACGGCGTAGAGCACGAGGACGCTGGCCCAGCGCGGCAGCATGCGTGCCGGGCGCCCGGGCCCGAGCGGCCCTGGAGCG
>JBKJNL010000916.1:0-4796 GCA_046593615.1 Myxococcota bacterium
TTGTCGATGTTCTGGCGCAGGTCGGTGACGGTGTTGATCGTGTCGCCGTCGATGCCCTTCAAGAGCGCGCCCGTCAGGTTGGTGTCTGAGCTGACCATGACCTCGTTCAAGACGAACGGCGTCGCCCCGAGCACGCCGGTGATCTTCTTCGACTTCTCGACGACGTCATTATATTCGGTGAAATCGGTGCCGTATTTGAGCACCAGAAGATGGGCATTGGCGCCAAATATCTTGCTGCGCAAATCAGCGGAGAACCCGTTCATCACGCTCATGACCACGACCATGGCCATGGCCCCGACCGCCACGGCCAGCACCGAGATCACGGTGATGATGCCGACGACGTCGCCGCCCTTGCCCATGAGGAAGCGGCGGCCGATGAAGCCCTCGTAGCCCCAGCCCATCTGCATCTCGCCGTCGCCGCAGAACAAGAATCCGAACGAGCCTCCGAGAATCAAGGCAAGCGCCAGAATCAACAGTGCGGTCAGCAAAATGACTGCAAAATAGGCGGCGGCCGTGCCGTAGGTGAAGAGCGTCGACGCCCGATCCGCGAGCAGCACCGGGTAGAGGCTGCAGAGCGCGGTGACCCACAGCCCCTCGAGGAACGCCACGCGCCGGGCCAACAAGGCCATGGCGAAGCCGGCGATGAAGCCGCCGATGAGCAAGCCGACGACGACGACGGACTGAACGGGCTCGCCGCTCAGGTTCATCACCCGGGTGGCGACGAAAAAGGCGCCGACGCCGGCGAGGGAGACAACGACGAAGCCCACCAGCAGAGCCAGGGGATGCAGGCCTCCTTCGGCGCCGGGCTTCCACATGCCGCCGTTTCTGGCCCGCACGTCGGGGGGCAGCCGGCGCAGCGCGAGCACGACCAGGATCGGGGCCGCCACGAGCGAGATGGGTGGGAACGCCGAGATGACGGCGACGCCCAGCGGCAGGGTGGCGACCACGGCGGCGCGGGCGGAGAGGAAGCCGAGCGCCAAGAGCCACGCGGCGGTGGCGACCCCGACGGCGGCGACGAACTGGACTGACGGTTCCATGATGCCTTGCCTGGCTTCTGCGGCCGGAGCGGGGAGGCCGTCCAGCCGGAGCGGCCCGCAGCGGGCCCCGAAAAGTGATGGTCGTCGCCAGAGCCCAGGCGGCCGACCGGAAAACGGGTGGGTCTAGGGAGTGGCCTTGCGCATCTGCGGGAAGAGCACGACGTCGCGGATCGAGGTCTGGTTCGTCAACACCATGACGAGCCGATCGATTCCGATGCCGAGCCCGGCCGTCGGCGGCATGCCGATCTCGAGCGCGCGGCAGAAGTCTTCGTCGAGCTCGTTGGCTTCGTCGTCGCCGCGGGCCCGCTCGCGCAGCTGGGCCGCGAAGCGGGCGCGCTGATCGACGGGGTCGTTGAGCTCGGAGAACGCGTTCGCGAGCTCCATGCCGGCGACGATGAGCTCGAAGCGATCGGTCACCGCCGGATCGTGATCGCGCTTGCGGGCCAGCGGGCTCACGGCGACCGGGAAGTCGGTGATGAAGGTCGGGTTCGTCAGCGTGCGCTCGACCTCGTGATCGAAGACCGCGTACAGCAACGTCAAGGCGATGTTGCGGCGGCGGGCGCGCATGGCGTCGACGGCCCGACCCGGCCGCGAGGTCTCGCCGGTGTCTTCGTCGAGGGCGGCGTTGGGCGCACCTGCCGGAGCGGCCGTGGTCGGCAGCGGCGGCGCGCGGGGAATGCGCGTCGTCTCGTCGAGCGACAGCGTGCGCAAGCGCGGCATCGTGACGTCGTCGGATATGGCTTCGTCGTCGCGTGCTTCGTCGCCCACCGACGCGAAAGCGACGTCGATGCTGCGCCCGAGCTGGCGCAAGAAGTCAGGCGAACCTTCGCGCATCGCCGCCTTTGCGCGGTTCACGAGCGAGTCGCCTCCCGCTTTCATGCCGGGGATGATGCCGAGGGCCTCGTCGTCGGAGAGCTCTTTCAGGCACAGGTGCAGCGGCTCATCGGGAGTCGCCGTGTGGCCGGCGGCAATGGCGATGGCGCGCTCGACGGAGTCGATCTGTGTGAGGTCTTCGTCGATCTTCAAGTGCTCGGCGACCAGGGTGGCGATGGGCGCCCTGCGCCACGGCCGCGCGACGTCGACGACGCGGTCGCCGTAGGGGATTTTGGTCGAGCCGCGCAGGTCTTCGGCGAGCTTGGCGATGACCTCTTCGGTGAGGTCCATGAGATCATGATACGTCGCATAAGCCTGGTAGACTTCAATAGAAGTAAACTCGGGGTTGTGCCGCGTACTGACACCTTCGTTGCGAAAGATGCGGCCGATTTCGTAGACGCGCTCGAGGCCGCCCACGACGAGGCGCTTGAGGTGCAGCTCGGTGGCGATGCGCAGCGTGAGGTCCATGTCGAGTGCGTTGTGGTGGGTGGTGAAAGGCTTCGCCGCCGCACCACCTGCCTGCTCATGAAACACCGGGGTCTCGACCTCGATGAAGCCGCGCTCGTCGAGGAACTTCTGCAGGCCACGCACGATGCGCGCGCGATCGCGAAAGACCTGGCGAACCTCGGGATTGACGATGAGGTCGACGTAGCGCTGGCGGTAGCGCTGCTCGACGTCGGCGAGGCCGTGGAACTTGTCGGGCAGCGGCCGCACCGACTTGGTCAGGACGCGCAGGCCGTCGGCGGCGATCGACAGCTCGCCGGTGCGGGTCTTCATCGGCGTGCCGGCCACCCCGACGATGTCGCCGAGGTCGATGAGCTTGAGCAGGCCGTAGGTGGTCTCGCCGACCCGATCGAGCTTCACGTAGACCTGGATGTCTTTGGAACCCTTTTCCGAATTGGACGCGTCGCGCAGCGTAAAGAAGCTGGCCTTGCCCATCTGGCGCATGGTCATCACGCGGCCGGCGATGGTGTGGACCGTGTGGATCGTCTCGAGCGTGGCGGCGTCGACGTTGCCGTACTGGGCGTGGAGCTCGGCGGCCGTGACCTCGGGCTTGAAGTCGTTGGCGTAGGGGTCGAAGCCCTGCGCGCGAATCTTTTCGGCCTTTTCGATGCGGACCTGGATGAGCTTGTGCACGTCTTCAGGAGCAGCGACATCAACGGCGACGTCGACGTCAGCGCCATGCGCGTCGGGCGCCGGTGCCGATGGAGCGCGGTGGGCCGCAGACGACGCCTGCGGGGGGGGCTTCTTGGGGTCGTTGGACACGTCGTCTCCGCCGGAGAGAAGCGAGACCGTCGCCACGACGACGTCGACGTGTCAACGCGGTGCTGATAAGCGACCGGTCCATGAATGACGTCGCCGGGCACGGCACGGCCCTGGTTTGCCTGCCCACCTACAACGAGCGGCACAACCTGCCGTCGCTCGTTGAAGAGATCCTCGACACCGCCCCCGTCGACGTGCTCGTCATCGACGACAACTCACCCGACGGCACCGGCAAGGTCGCCGACCTGCTCCAGAAAAAGAACCCGGGCCGCGTGTTCGTGCTCCACCGGGGCAAGAAGCTCGGTCTCGGTCGGGCCTACGTCGAGGGTTTCCGCTTCGGCCTCGAGCGCGGCTATCGCCTGTTGTTCGAGATGGACGCCGACTTCTCGCACCAGCCCCGCTACCTCCCCGAGCTGTTGCGCGCCGCCGAGACCCACGACCTCGTGCTCGGCAGCCGCTACGTCGAGGGCGGCGGCACCGAGAACTGGGGCAAGGTCCGCCAGGTGCTCTCGCGCAGCGGCTCGGTCTACACGCGCTCGATCCTGCACCTGCCCGTGAAAGACCCGACGACCGGCTTCAAGGTCTTTCGCCGCGAGGTGCTCGACGCCGTCGATCTCTCGACGGTGACATCGACGGGCTACGCATTCCAGATCGAGCTGACCTGGCGCGCCTGGAAGCTCGGCTTCCGCATCAAAGAGGTGCCGATCATCTTCTACGAGCGCGAGAACGGTCGCTCAAAGATGTCGTCAGCCATCGTGCGCGAGGCCGTCTCTGCCGTGTGGAAGATGCGCTTCGGGTGATTCCGTGACCGCCCGCCTCGTCGACACTCGCGCCGGCAAGGGTCTCGTCGACGACGACGCGCCCGAGCTCACGCCGCTGGTCATCGACCTGGCCCACGCCCGCAAGCTGTCGCCCGACGACGACCTGTTGAAGGCCCTCGGCGGCACCGGCCGCACCAGCCGCAACAGCAACGCCCTCGCGCAACACGGCCGCCGCACCGTCGTCGACGCCACCGCCGGCATCGGCCGCGACGCCCTGGCCCTCGTCGCCGCCGGCTTCGAGGTCACCTGCTGCGAGCGCGCGCCGCTCGTCGTCGAGCTCTGGCGCGATGCCCTGGCCCGCCACCAGCCCCGCGGCCTGCATTTCGTCGCTGTCGACGCCATCGCCTGGCTGCACGAGGTGGCCGGCACCGACCGCGCGCCCGAGTCCGTGTTCCTCGATCCGATGTACCCGCACGCCGATCGCAAGGCGCTGCAGCAGCGGGAGATGCGGCTGCTGCGGGCCGCCGCCGGCGACGACTTCGACGTCGACGCCTTGTTCGCGGCTGCCCGGCGCGCGGCTCGATCGCGCGTGGTCGTCAAGCGCCCGAAAAAGGCCCCGCCGCTGGCCGCTGACGTCGCCCACGCCTGGGCGGGCGCCTCGACACGGCTGGACTTGTACTTGAAATTCTGATGACGGTGATCTTGTTGATGTTGTAGTTTATTCATTACAACGAAGGTAAATCAACACCAAGACCGACCACGGTATTCACAACGGGTGCCGTGTAGTCATTGCCCGAGCTCGAGGTGTAGCGCGGACGGGCGGCGGCCCCCTCGATTTGCAGAAAGGCGCGTACCGCGCTCG
>JBKJNL010001013.1:0-5014 GCA_046593615.1 Myxococcota bacterium
CGGGGCCGCTCGGGCCCGGGTACCCCGCTCCGGGGCCGCTCGGGCCCGGGTGTTCACGGCCGGCCAGGGCATCTACGCCCGCGACGTCGCCGAGCACGTGCTGGCCCTCACGCTGGCCGGGCTGCGCGACTTCAAGCGCAGGGCGCTGGCGACGTCGTGGCAGCCGCCCTCGGGGCTCTCGCTGCACGGCGCGCGCGTCACCGTCTTTGGCGCCGGCGGCATCACCGCCGAGCTGGTGCCGCTGCTGGCGCCGTTCTCCGTCGCGCTCACCGTGGTGCGCCGTCGGCCGGTGCCCTTCGCCGCAGCACCCGACGCCCGCGTGCTGACCCTCGATCAGCGCGTCGAAGCCGTGCGCGACGCCGACGTCGTCGTCGTCGCCCTGTCGCTCACCGATGACACCGTCGGCTGCATCGGCGCCGCCGAGCTGGCCGCCATGAAGAAGACAGCCTGGCTCGTCAACGTCGCCCGCGGCCGCCACGTCGACACCGCCGCCCTCGTCGCGGCCCTGAAGAGCGGCGCCATCGGCGGCGCCGCCGTCGACGTCACCGACCCCGAGCCGCTGCCCGATGGCCACCCGCTGTTCAGCCTCGAGAACGCTTTGGTCACGCCCCACTGCGCCAACACGCCAGAGATGGCGGTGCCGGTGCTCAGCGAGCGGGTGCGCGAGAACGTGCGGCGGCGGATCGCCGGCGAGCCCCTGCTCGGCGTCGTCGACGTCGAAGCCGGTTACTAGCTCTCTTCAGCGAGCTTTCAGTCGCAAGCAAGATCGTCGAGAAAGGTCGTGACTTTTTCGATGTAGACGTCGTCGCCGAGCACCGCCGGCACGTCCGGCTCCTCGCCCGGCTTGCCGAGGAAGTTGCCGTGCGTCGCGCCGTCGACGGCGACGAACTCTTTTTCTGTGCTGGCGACGTTGTCGAACAGCTCTTTGCCGAGCTCGATGCGCACGGTCAGGTCTTTGCTGCCGTGCAATTGAAGATACGGTTGTTCATACGAGCTGACCTTGGAAATGTTGTCCCAGTTTCCGCTGGTGACGAAGGAGCCGGGGACGCCGATGAAGGTGCTGTCGCCGGCAAAGGCCTGCACGCTGGGCCACGGGGCCTCGAGCATCATGCCGCACGAGCTGTCGGTGACGGCCATCTCCACCGCCGACAGCGCGCCGGCGGAGTAGCCGGCGACGACGAGGGCCGTCGTCGACACGCCGTGCTCTTGCAGGATGGCCGGCACCCCGGCGCGGGCCACGTGCGTGTCAGCGAGGAATTGCGCTTCGGTGGGCTCGGCCGGCACTGAGGAGCCGCCGAAGCCGCGGTAGTCGACGGCGTAGACGTTGGCGCCGGTCTCAAGCAGCAGGGCCACGCGGTTCAGATAGTGCTCGAGGCCGCCGAAGTTGCCGTGGCTGTAGACGAGCGTGACGTCGCTGAGCGATCCGCCCCTGGAGGCAAAGAACCACGAGTCGTTGGTCTCGCCGTCGTCGAGAGCGATGGGATGGCGCGTGGCCAGCGCCGGGTCGATGCCGAAGTTGTCGAAGGGAAAGCCCTCGCCGCAGGCCGTGCACAGGTTCTTGTCTGTGCAGCTCTGCTCGGTGACTTTCTCGCAGTGCAGCGGGTTCCAGACGAACGAGTCGAGGTTGAAGCAGGCCGAGCTGCCAGCGGCGGCGACGACGACGACGGCGGCGGCGACCACAGAAGCCAGACGGTTCATCGGTTCACCCCCGCGCTCTCGGACCCGGGCTCGAAGGCTGCGCCCTCGATGTTGTGGTCGCCGGTGATGGCGTCGACGAGGTCGGAGATGACGACGCCGACACCGACGTTGACGGCGACGGCGCCGCGGTCGCCGGGGGAGACCCAGTCGACGACGGCGAAGCTCTGGTCGACGTCGGGGGCCAGCCATCGCGTCTCGAGCTGCAGGCGCAGCCAGTCGACATCCCAGACGCTCAAGGGCTTCAGCTCGAGGCCCGCGAACGGCGCGAGCCGCAGCGTGCGGGCGCCAGCGTCGAGGGGCAGGTAGGCGGTGGCGCCGGCGTAGAGCAGCTGGTGAAAGGCCTCCCAGCTGACGGTCAGGTCGGTCTGCGACATCGCGAAGCCGTCGTGGCGCGCCTTGCGCGGGTCAAAGATGTTGGTGAAGAAAAAGAAGCGCTGGCCGAGCGAGAGCGCGGGCACGAAGTCGTTCGGCTGATCGAAGAACTGGATGGTTGCGCCGACGTGGCCGCCGGCGACGCCAAAGGCCAACGGCAGCAGGTGCAGACCGTAGTTGACGTCGAGGTGCTGGCCCGCCGCGAAGGGACGCAGGCCGCTGCGTCCCTCGAGCGTGGCATTGGGCAACGTGATGGTTCCCGCGCCCGGCACGTTGGTGAGCGGACCGCCGAGCGTGAGGCTGACGGCGTGCTGGCCGGCGTCGAGCGGGCGGGCGTTGTTGAAGGTCGTGCAGCCCGCGGCGGCCCCTGTGCCGACGATGGCGACGGCGACGACGACGAGGGCGACGAGGGCGACGGGTGTGGGGCGTTCGATCACGGCGCACGCTCGCAGAAGCCCCGCGTGGACCGCAAGGGCGCGGGGCGTCTTGCGCGACGCTTGAGGGACGTCGTCGTCGTGTGCGACGTTGCCGTCATGGTTGCCGCCTGGATCGTCGTCGCCGCCGTCGTCGTCGCCGACGTCGGGCCGGGCCTGCCCGGCTTCGACGACCAGCTCGAAGTCGTCGTGGTGCGAAGTGCAGCGCCCGGCGCTCCAGGAGCCCTGGCGACGGCGCGGGCCGCGGTCGTCGAGAAGCCCCTGGTCACCCGGCGCGGCACCTTTGCCGTGCGCGACGGCTTCGTCGTCGACCAGCCGCCGGCCTGGGGCGACAGCGTGGCGCTGTTCGACGCCCCCTTCGTCGACGGCGTGGTGCGCGCGCGCATCCGGGTCGGCGAGACCCTCGACAACGCCATCGTCGTCCGCGCCGGCGCCGACGCCGCCGACACCGAGAGCGGCGCCGAGATCGACGGCGGCTACGGCGTCTCGCTCGAGAAGGGCGTGGTGCGGCTGGTGCGCTGGGAGCACCGCATGGCCCGCTTCCTCGGCAGCGAGCAGAAGCTCGAGCCCGCGCCCCGCGCCGGCGACGTCGTCGAGGTCGTCGTCACCGCCGTCGGCCCCTGGCTGCAGGCCACGGTGTTGAACGGCACGACGCTGTCGCGCCTGGCGCACGTGGCGGTGCTCGACCGCGGCTTCGACGGCGGCGTCGTCGGCTGGCGCGTGGGCCGCGCCGACCGCGGCTCGGCGCTGGCGTTCTTGTCGGTGGGCAACATCACGGCACCGCGCCGCACCGTGGTCGACCTCGGCGACGACGGCGACGTGGCCGGCGCTGGCGTCGAGCGCCTGGTGGGCATCGCCGAAGCCGACGTGCCGCGGCTGCCGGCCGATCTGCAAAAGGCCGTGACGGTGCGCGAGAACGGCGTCGCCTTTCTGGTCACCGACCCAAACGGCGTCGAGCGCTTGCGGCGCCTCGCCGTCGCCCTCGTCGAGCACAAGACGCAGATGCCTTTCCGGCACCTCGACGCGATCCTGCGCAACCGGATCGGCAAGGCGCCGACCAGGACGTCGGCCGGCTTCCGCGTCGACGAGAGCTACAAAGACGACGCCATGGTCGGCGAGCTGCTCGCGGCCTACGCCGCGCGTTTTCCGTCGCTGGCGCGGGTGGTCGAGGTCGGCAAGAGCGGCGAAGGGCGCCCGATCCTCGCGCTGGTCATCAGCAAGAACGTCGACGTCGACGAAGACGAACCGGCGGTGCTGTTCGACGGCGGCCACCACGGCGGCGAGCTCCTGGCGATCGAGTTCGTCTTCGACGCCATCCAGCAGCTGCTCGAGCGCTACGGCAAAGACCGCGACGTCACCCGCTTCGTCGACCGCGCCGCCATCTGGTGCGTGCCGTTGGTCAACGTCGACGGCAACCACCGCTACGTGTGGAACACGCGCGACTACGACCGCAAGAACGCCCGCGACATCGACGGCAACGGCCGCGTCGACGGCTGGGACGGCGTCGACCTCTACCGCAACTACCCGGTGGCCTGGGGCGGCCTGGGCGAGGTCGGCTCGCGCAGCTGGCCGTGGCACTACCGCTACCGCGGCCCCGCGGCGGCCAGCGAGCCCGAGATCCAGTCCATGATCGCCCTGGCGGCACGCGAGCGCTTCGTGGCGTCTATTGATTACCATACAAATTCGACAAAGATTCTTGTACCATACACTGACCCATCGATGGAGAACCCGACCATCAACGAAGCCTGGGTCATCGCCGAGGAGATCGCCGCCACCCTGCCAGAGCAGATGAACAAGAAATCGTATGTCGTCGCCCGGAATCTCTATCCGGTGGATGGCACGGCGCAGGACTATTTCCGCTACGCGCACGGCACGGTGGCGCTGCTCGTCGAAGGCCCGCAACACAACCCGCTGCCCTACGACAAGAGCCGCAACGCCAACATCCTGCCGGGCCGCGGCATCTGGCAGGGGCTGTTGCGCCGCGTGGTCGACGGCCCCGCCATCCGCGGCCGCGTCGTCGACGAGAGCGGCGCCGCCGTCGAAGCCGAGGTCGTCGTCGCCGAGCAGGCGCCGCGCCGCGGTGAGCGCTGGACCTCGCGCCCGCGCGACGGGTTCTTCCAGCGCCTGGTGCCTGCCCCGGGTCGCTACACGCTGAGGATCAAGCAGCCCGGCAAGCCCGACATCACCCGCTTCGTCGACGTCGGCGTCGGCGCCACGCGCGTTGACATCACCGTCCGCTGAGTTTGCTCAGGCCGCTCAGCCCGCTCCACTCAGGGGCGAGTCTCAGATGGGCGTAAAGGTGCAGGCTTCGCGCAACACGCGACCAAGAGCGTGCAGCGTCGCCACGCCGTCGGCGGTCATCGGCGGCGCAAACGCATCGCGCTGCTGGCGCAAGAGCTCTTCGACCGTGAGTGAGACGCTGCGCCGTCCGTTGTCGCGAATCTGATCGACGACGTCGATCAAGGCGCCGCGGGCGCCGGCGGGGCCCAGGCGGGCCAGGCTCTCGTCGA
>JBKJNL010000068.1:0-4294 GCA_046593615.1 Myxococcota bacterium
GAGGCGCGCAGCTGCGTCCTGCCAGCAGCACAGAGCGGTGCAGCGCCGTGTGGTGCAAACACTGTGTGCTGCAACACTGTGTGCTGCAGCGCCGTCTGGTGCGTGAAGCGGGAAAAGAAAACAGCGCCACGAGGGCGCTGTTTTCATCTGGTTGGCTCGACTGGGATCGAACCAGCGACCCCTACCGTGTCAAGGTAGTGCTCTACCACTGAGCTACGAGCCAACAGACGCTGAATCTCTATGTGAGGTCCGCGACGTCGTCAACGGCGAACTTGCACGAGGCCGAAGCGGCCGCTCACGAGCCAGTCGGGATCCCGCGCTGCTGCCGACGCCACGCGCACCGGGTCGGCGCCGACCAGCACCTCGGCCTTGAGGGTGCGCAGCGCGATCAGCGGCGCCGGGAACGAGACCACGTCGTGAAAGGCCGCGTCGGAGGGCGGGCCGTCGCCCACCAGCCTCCGGTAGTTGCAGTCGCCCTTGACGACGACGACGTCGCAGGCCGCCAGCTGGTCGCGCAGCGGCGACGGCAGCGCGGCGGTCGTCAAGAAGTCCGGGCCGGTGAAGAACGGGTCGGCGATCACGGCGGCATCGAGGTCGAGGGCCAGCCGGGCGCGGGTGCGGGCAACGTCGGCGGGCAGGGCGTCGGAGACAAAGAAGGGGACGTCTTTGGCGAACAGCGTGACCCGCCGGCCCTGGCGCTCGAGGACGGCGGCCAGCTCCAGATCACGGGCCAGCTCGAGGCCGGCGTTGTCGAGCACGATGCCCACCGATCGCGCCCCCTCGAGCAGCGCGCGGGCGGCGTCGCGGTCGTCGACGACGAGGTCGTTCTCGTCGGTGCCGGTGTGGTCGCGGGCCGACGGCAGCGAGAGATCGGCGCGGTTGCCCCACAGGGCCCGCCAGAGCGCCGCGTCGAGGGCGGAGCCGCGGTCGTCGTCGTCGGCGGCGGCGTGGGGGGAGTTGGCGACGGTGCGCTCTTCGCGCAGCTTGATCGGCAGGAAGGGATCGGCGCGCGTGGCGCCGTAGCCGACCGCCTCGCGGACCCTCGCGTAGAGAAAGCTCTCGCCGAGGTACCAGGGCAGGGCGGTCCACGGACCGCCGACCCAGGCCGTGACCGCGGCCCAGCGCGGGGCTTCGTCGACGTCACAAAGGACGGGGGCGCCCAGGACGGGGTCGCGGAGCAGGCGCACGGTGCCGGATCGAATCTCGTCACGCAGGGCCGCGAGCGGTGCGTCGGCGCCGGGGACGTCGGCGCGCAGGGCGTCGACGATCTTCGGCCAGCGCTCGGTGCAGGTGCGCCAGGCGAACGAGCCCGGCTGCGCGCAGGTCCAGGGCGTCACGGCAGCTGGGCCACGACCTCGTCGTGCCGGGAGGCCAGGCGCGCGCGCAGGGCGTCGAGGGCCGCGACGTCGGCGTCGGCACCGAGGGCGGCCTGGACGCCGTCGATCGCCTCTTGCAGACCGCCGAGGGCGTCGGTGATGGCTCGATCGGCCTCGCCGATCTGCAGGCGCAGCTCGGTGGCGCAGGCGGCGTCGGCGAGGCAGGCGTCGACGACGAAGCTGCCGGCGGGGGTCACCGGTGCGTTGGCCGCGGCAAAGGTGCCGGCCAGGTCGCCGGGCAGCAGCGTGGCCTGGGCGTTGTCGTCGAGGTGGACGCGGTGGCGCGTGCGCGTCTGCGTGTAGCCGGCGCTGTTGGCGAGCCAGGCATCGACAGCGAGGTAGCGCAGGCTGTCGCCCAGGTGCATCACGGCGCCCGCGCCGTCGAGGAAGCCGGCGTTGCGCAGCGGAGCGAGGCCTTCGGCGACGCCCTGCAGGTCGCTGCGATCGAGCGGGTCGCCCACGACGACGGTGAAGCTGGCGACGTCGCTCGCGACCAGGTCGAGGGGCGCCTGGTCGACCTCATACAGGTGCTCGGTGGACGAAAAGATGCGCCGCACAGCGACGGCGTCGAGGCGCTCGACCACGAGACCGGCGACGGCTGCGGCGCCGTTTTTGGTGATGCTCGCCAGTCCGGTGCGCGCGGCGACGACGCCGTTTTGCCGCAACACGAGCCCAGCGACCACGGAGCGAGCCAGCGACGGATCGCGGCCCGACGTGTCGAGCGCCAGGCCCGACAGGCCGCGGAATCGGGCGGTGTCGGCAAAGGCCAGGTGGACGACGCCGGCTTCGACGCCGGCTTCGACGCCCGCTTCGACGCCCGCTTCGACGAGACTGGCGGTGCAGGCGAGGGCGGCGTCACCGTCAAAGGTGAACGTGCACGGCACGGGCGTCGTCGACAACGCGCCCGTCGTGCTGAGGTTGATCGTCGCCAGGCGGGTGGGGTCGAAGACGCCGGCGCCGAGCTCGACAGGCTCGCTGTTGACGGCGCCGAGGGTCTCTTCGCCCGGCGCAAAGCGGCCGACGCCGTCGGGCAGGCGGCTCCAGGTCAAGGCTTCGGCGGTCTCGCCGGTCACGGTGCTGTCGAGGATGGTGCCGGCGTCGTCGAGCAACAACAGCGGTCCGTTGGTGCAGTCGATGCTGAAGGAGAACCCGGGCGTGACGTCGTCGCCTTCGGAGAGGACCACGCGGCCGCCGGCGGGAATGCCAAGCGACGGCAGCGTGAAGCGCCCCGCGGGATCGGTCGCGTCGGTGGCGAGGACGAAGCCAGCGACGTCGATGGCGATGTCGGCGGTGTTCAGCAGCTCGACGCGCTCGAAGCCGCGGCAATCGATCTCGTTGATGCGCAACGTCGAGACCACCAGTGCCTGGTTGGGCTGACCGCGTGTCGGAAAGGCCTCACCAAAGGCAGCGGCGCCGTCGATGGGCTCGGGCAGGCGGGCCCACGACGCTCCTTCGCGGACGACTTCGAGGACGGTGGCGTCGTGGACCGCGTCGCCGTCGAGCAGGCTGATGCGATCGGTGCACGAGATGCCAAAGACCGCGACGTCAAAGGCGACGCGGGCGCCGGCGGCCAGGGTGCCAAACAACGCCTCGCGCCGGCCGGCCTGCGCGACGTCGTCGGTGACCGACCAGCCCGTGAGATCGAGGGGCGCGTCGTCGACGTTCAGCACTTCGACCCAGTCGCCGCCGTCGCAGGAGACCTCGGCGATGATGGCGCCGCCGGCGGGCTCGCCTTCACCTTCTGCTCCTTCGCCCTCGCCCTCGCCTTCGCCGCCCTCGCCTTCACCCTCGCCTTCGCCCTCTGCGGGCGGTCGTCCGTCGGGACAGCCGGTGGCGACGACGACGGGGAAAAGGCAGACCAAGAGGTGCGAAAGAATTCGGACGCAGCGCATGCCGTCACCTTAGCGGAAGAAAACTCGCCTGCTCGCGACGTCGAGACGACGATGGGATCCATGTTTCTCGCTCTCGCCCTCGCGCTGTCGTCGCCCGGTCTGCTGGCCGCGGAGGGCCAGGAAGTCGACGTCGCCGTCGTCGCCAACGACGCGAACGACGCCGTGGGCAGCGACGCGGCCGTCGTTGGCGCGGCCGTCGAAGCCGTGCGCGGCGCCGTCGTGGTCGCCGCCCGCGAGCGCGACGTGCGCGTCGTCGACCTGCTGGGCCAGGGCCTCGCTCGCCAGTGGCAGGCCTGTCGCAACGTCATCGCTGCCGTCGAGCTGGGCTGTCGCCGTGACCTCGCCACGCGCCGGGGCGCCGAATGGCACGTCGTGGTCGACGTCGACGACGACATCGGCCTGCGGCTGCTCGACGGAGAAAAGCTGTTGTCGCAAGTGAAGCTGCAGGGTCCGCGCTTTGCGCAGCTGGCCCGCGTGCCCGCCGCCGTCGACGAGCTGCTCGACCGGGTGCGGCCAAAGGCCGAGATCCAGCGGGCCCGCGTGCTGATCGAGGCCCGCGATCGTCGACGACAAAACGATCTGGCCGGGGCCGCCGACGCCTACCGCCGGGCCTTTGCGCTCGTGACCGACGACCGCGCCGTCGAGGTCGCGCTCGGCCGCTGCCGGGTGCTCGACGAAGCCGGTGACGACGCCGCCGTCGACGTCGCCTACGACGAAGCCGAAGCTGTGTTGCTGCACGTCGAGAGCCCGCTGTCGCCGCCCGCGCGGGCCCGGTTCACCGCTGCCCTGCAAGAGCACCTCTGGGAGCGCGCCTCGTTGCTCTCGGCCATCGCCGACGCGGACCGCGGCCTCGACCACGCCTCGCTCGCCGCCGCTGCCTTTCGGGCCTGGCAACGGTTGGCGTCGTCGACCTGGGCCGATCGCGATGCCCGCGCGCGGGCCGCCGAGCAGGGCGCGCGCTACGGGATCGACGCCGTCATTCCGTGGAGCCCGTGGAGCCTGCGCTCGTCACGGCGTCGACGGAAT
>JBKJNL010000632.1:0-3370 GCA_046593615.1 Myxococcota bacterium
CCGAGCGCGTCGCCGGTGAGGCACTCGGAGTGCAGCCGCGTGAGCACGCTCTGCTGGCCGAGCACGTCGCCGTGCACGAGAGCGATGTGCTCTTTGCCGTCGCGGTTGTTCAGGAACGCGACGATGCGAAAGTCACCGAAGCGCGTCGGCAGCTCGGCCACCGCTTCGACCTTGACGCAGATCTTCACGGCGCCGAACCCGCCGCAATCGTGCTTGCGATCGCGCTCGACCAGCTCCTGCAGCTGCCCCACGTCGGTCAAGGTCTTCAAGCACGGCGAATCGGTCATGCCGTTGCATTACCCGTTCGCGCCCCGCGGCGCATCGCTCACCGACGATGACGACGGCGACGGCGACGCAGCAGCCCGAGCAGCACCACCGCCCCCGACGCCCCCGAAAAGCTGGCGGAGAAGCTGGCGCAGCAGCCGGCCGCCACGACGTTGTCGCCGTTTTCGCCGGTGCCTTCGTCTTCGTCTTCGGCGTCTTCGCCTTCTCCTTCTCCTTCTCCCTCTCCCTCTCCCTCGCCGACGGCTGCTTCTCCTTCGCCCTCGCCCTCGCCCTCACCGACCGGCGCTTCGCCTTCGCCTTCCGCGCCGTACAAGAACTGCACGCCGGCGCGATCGTCGTCGTCGAGGTGGCGCAGCTCGTCGCCGCCGCCGCTGGTGACGCGGGGGAACATGATCGCCCCGTCGACGTCGGTGTGGCCGAGCCCGAGGCAGTGGCCGACCTCGTGGGTGATGGTCTGGCGCAGGTCGATCTGGTCTTCGCTGGCGGCGGCGGGGCCGAGGTTCCAGTCGATGGTGCCGAAGCGGTTCTGGACGCTCATGCGAATGTCGCAAGCCACGATGTCGCCGCCGGAATACGACGTCGTGGTCACCGCCAGGGCGCTGCTGAAGACCGAGCCGCCGTCGACGTAGATGAGGTTGGCGGGCTCATCGCCACCGACGAGGTCGCCGCCGTAGCGCAGGGTCACGAGCGCGTCGCCTTCGTCGTTCCAGATGTCGATGGCCTCGGTGACGGCGGCGATGCCCTCGTCGGTGGTGCCGTAGGCGGCGAGGCTTGCGACGTCGAGGACGAAGGGCTCGTCGACGGGATCGGGTCCCCAGCGGTCGCCGTCGGCGGCGAACAGCGGTCGCACCGTGCCTGAGCCAGACGTCGCTCCGCTGGCAGCGGGGCGCGCGGGAACGGTCTCGTCGGCCAGCAGGGCCTCGAGGTCGACGTCGGCCGGCAGCACGCCGTCGGCGCCGTCGACGATGACGACGTCACCGACGACGTACAGCGGGCCTGAGGCTTCGCGGTCATCGATGGCGTGCACCAGCAACACCACCGTGGTGCCGGCCCGCAGCTCGGCTTCATCTTCGACGACCACGCGGCGGTCGCCGAGCGCGCCGCCCAGCACGGTCACCTCGTCGAGCAACAGCGGCGCGCCGCGCAGCTGCTCGCGCACGGTCACCGGCCAGCGGGTCACGAGCCCGCGGGCGCCGCGGCGCTCGACGCGAGGGGCGCCGACGTCGACGACAAAGACGCCGTCGGCGGCGCGCACGCGCTCGGCCGGCGCCACCGGCACCGACAACGCCCGCGCCGGATCGGCGAGAGCGCCGCCGCCGACGACGGCGGCGCAGACGACCCACCCGGACACGCGAGAACGAGAGCGGCGCGACATGGTCACCTCGCCGCGCAGAGTGCGGGGTCGTGGGTCGTCCCGGCATCCGCCGGCAGGAGGAGGACCGGTTCGAGACAGCGGCTCCGCCCGCGACGCCGGGCCGCGCGCCGCGTGCGCCAGCGTCGTCGTCGCGGCATGCTCGGCGGGTGCGCACCCTTTTGTTCGTGTTGACCCTCCTGGCGGCCACCGGCAGCGCGGCCGAAGAGGTCGCGCCGCCGCCGCCGATGCTCGACGACATCACCGCCGATGGCGCCCCCGACGATCCGGACGAGCTGCGCGACGACGCGCCGACGAACGCGCCGACGAACGCGCCGACGAACGCGCCGCAAAAGACGCCGCCGCCGGAGCTGACGGCGGTGTCGACGACGACCTACGACTTCCGGCTCGGCGCCTTTGGCGGGGCCCTGGTCGGCGCCGCGGGCGGCCTGGTCGGCAGCGCCGCCGGCGCGGCCTTGTTGTTCGTGCCCCTCGGCGAGGCCAGCGAGCTCGCGGGGCTCGTGGCCATCGTCAGCGCGCCGGCCTTTGCAGCGCTCGTGTCGGGGCTGTTGGTCGTCGGCGTCGTCGTGCCCCACCCGCGCCCGGCCGACGTCGGCGACGTCGTGGCCTGCAGCGCGGTCGGGTGCCTCGCCACCTGGCTGGTGCTGGCGGCAGCGGCCGGCGCTGGTGGCGGCTGCAACCCCGGCGGCGGCTGCGGCAACTCCTGCGGCAGCGGCGGCGGCGACGACGACGGGGGCGGCGGACGGGCCGTGCCGGCGGCGGCGGCGGCGGGCATCGGGGCCTTTGTCGGCCTCGGCCTCGGCGCCCTCGCCGGCTACAGCGTCGACTCGTCGGACCCGGGGCGGTTCGCGGTGCGCGTCGGCGCGGCCGCCGGCATCGTCGCCGGCGGCGTCATCGGCGGGGCCATCGGCGGCGGCATGGTCGGCTTGTCGAGCTCCTGGGCCGACTGACCGAGGCGCTGACCGCGCGACCCGCGCGGCCAACTTGATCTCGCGCTGACGACGACGACGGGCCCGTGTGCAGCTTGTGCCTATTCGAGCGGCGTCTGCTGGCGCGCCCAGTGGCGCCGAACGCCGGCGGCGAGCAGCGCGCCCAGGCGGGCGACCTTGGCGTCGTCGGCGGTCATCTCGGCAAACGGCGTGAACTGCTGCACGAGCAGGTCGCGCCGCAGCTCGAGGCACAGGCATTGCGTCGGCCAGCGCGAGGCAAACGCGTGGGCCAGGCTGCTGGGGTGCAGCGGGTAGGCCTTGCTGTCGGCGACGTCGACGCCGGCGTCGGTGAGCGCCTGTTTCACGTCGGCGACCAGCCGCGGATCGGTGAGCAGCACGCCGTCGGGCGTGGTCGTGATCAAGTCGACCTCGGGCCGCAGCGGCCAGGTCGGCTCGACATCGGGCGCATAGGCCGCGTGCAGGCGCTGCACGATGTGTTCGTCGACCTCGACGTCGACGCTGCGGGGGGCGTAGCTGTGCAGCATCATCGCCAGCCCGCGCCGGCCTGTGGTGCGGCCGCCGTCTTTGTTGCCGCACACCTCTTCGAGGGTCTCGGTGACGACGCGGCGGTAGGCGCTGTAGCGCTGAAACAACAGCTGCAGGTCGGCGGGATCGGAGACGTAGCGGACCACGCCCGGCGTCATGCCCGTGGCCGTCGACGTCGTCGGCGCGGTGTCGGCGTCGATGATGCGGTTGCAGTCGATAAACGTGCGCGGGATCTGAC
>JBKJNL010000110.1:0-5864 GCA_046593615.1 Myxococcota bacterium
GTGCGACGAGCGCACGAAAATCTGAGGTGATCCGGTGAAGCACGGGGCGGGCCGGATCGAGCCGCGAACCCCGGCCATGTGCCACGCGGTCGCGCCTGCCGCCAGTGGTTTCCTGCCCCCGACCATCGGGTCGAACCGCTTTTCGCATCCGGATGTTTCTGACGCGTGACGTCGTCGATCCGTGGCGGCCGATCGTCTCGCTTCTGCTGTCGGCGTGGGCCTTTCGCTGCTGGCGGCGGCGGATTAGGCGGCCGCCATGTCGTTGACTCCGTTCACGCTGCGCGAGGCCGTCGTCGCCGACCACGCCGCCATCGTCGCCTTTAACCAGGCGCTGGCGATGGAGAGCGAGCACAAGGTGCTCGACCCGCTGCGGCTGTCGCCGGGTGTCACCCGCGTGCTCGAAGACGCCAGCGCCGGCCGCTATTTCGTCGCCGTCGATGGTGCGGGAATTCTCCTCGGCCAGATCATGATCACCACCGAGTGGTCCGACTGGCGAAACGGTCATTTCTATTGGATCCAGTCGGTGTACGTCGCCCCCGCGGCGCGCCGGCAAGGGGTCTATCGTGCGCTGCACCAGCACGTCGTGACGCAGGCCCGGGTCCGCGGCGACGTCGTCGGCGTGCGCCTCTATGTCGAGCCCGACAATCTCCGCGCAAAATCCACCTATGAATCGCTGGGCATGACCCAGACCTACAACGTGATGGAGCAACCGCTGTGAAGGCCCGCTCGTTCTCCTCTGGCTTCGGCGCCGTCTTGTTGTCGTCGCTGTTGTCGCTGCCTGTGCTGGCCCACGCCGGCGACCCCACGCCGGGGGCGCGGATCATCATTGAAAACGGCCGCCTCTACGGCGTGAAGAACGGCACCACGCTGGTCATCGAAGACGGCGTCATCGTCGCCGCGGGCTCGGGCTTCCAGCTGCCGCCGCGAAGGGGCGCCGGGGCGGGCGTCACAGGCGATGTCAAAGACGTCGTCATCGATGCCCGCGGCGGCGTCGTCGTCCCCGGCTTCCACGACGCCCACATCCACATGCAGGGCGGCGGCTTGAGCCTGGTGCGGGCCGAGCTGGCGACGGCCAAGGACCTCAAGGCCACGCAGCAGGTCGTCAAGAGCTACGCCGCCGCGCACCCCGACCGTCCCTGGGTGCTGGGGCGGGGCTGGTCGTACGGCATCGTGCCCACCGGCACGCTGCCCACCGCGGCCATGCTCGACGCCGTCGTCGCCGACCGCCCGGTGTTCATCCGCGCCTACGACGGCCACACCGGCTGGGCCAACACAAAAGCATTGCAGGCCGCTGGCATCACCAAAGACACAAAAGATCCACCCGACGGCGAGGTCGTGCGCGACGCCCGGGGCCACCCCACCGGGGCCTTGAAAGAGGGCGCGCAAGACCTGATGGAGCCCGTGCTGCCGAAGCCGACGCGCGAGGAGAAAAAGGCGGCGTTGCAGGCGGCGGCCGAGCACTGCCGGGCCCTGGGCCTGACCGCCGTCGACGACATCGTCTACGACAGCGACGCCTTTGCGCTGTGGACCGAGCTCGAGGTCGAAGGCAAGCTGCCCCTGCGCGTCAAGATCTCGCCGCCCCTCGACGGCGACCTGGCGCTGTATGCGTCGTGGCGCGAGCGCCTCAAGGATCACCGGCTGGTCAGCTTCGGATTCCTGAAGGGTTTTGTCGACGGCGTCGTCGAATCAAAGACTGCTTATATGACCGAATCCTATCACGTCCCGGCCGGCGGCAAGAAGCAGCCCGACGACATCGGCCGCCCGTTGATTCCGCGCGAGAGGCTCTTCGAGCTGGTCGACGCGGCCCACGCCAGAGGCTTCCAGGTGGCCCTGCACAGCATCGGCGATGGCGCGGTGCGGCTGTCGCTCGACGCCTACGAGCACGCCCAGCAGCGCTACCCCGACGTCGGCGTGCGCCACCGGGTCGAGCACATCGAGCTGTTGCACAAGGCCGACGCCGCCCGCTTCGCCGCCCTCGACGTCATCGCCTCGATGCAGCCCTTTCACGCGAACCCGTTTGGCGACGAGCCCGAGACCGGACCGTGGGCCGAGAACCTCGGGCCCGAGCGCTGGCCGATGACGATGCCGTGGCGCTCGATCTTGCAGAGCAAGGGTGCGCTGGCCTTTGGCAGCGACTGGCCCGTCTACACCGCCAATCCGTTGCACGGCCTCGCCGTCGCCATCAGCCGCCGCGACGAGCAGGGCCGCCCAAAGAAGGGCTGGACGGTGCACCAGGTCGTGACCGTCGCCGAAGCCATGCGCGCCTACGCCGTCGAGCGCGGCGACCTCGACGGACCCGCCCAGGACATCGGCACGCTGCGCCCCGGACAAAAGGCCGACGTCGTCGTGCTCGACCCTTCGGTGAAGCTCGACGAGGCGACCACCCTGTGGCCCGGCAAGGTCACCCGGGTCATCGTCGACGGCGTCGTTCGCTGACGCCGTCTGCTGTCAGACCACCGCGCATCAGGAACACGTGCAGTGTCACCGGTCCGGGAAGTAGAGTGCGCCGCGATGCGTCTGTCGGCCGCGGCCTGTCTGCTCTTCGTCGTCGCCACTGCGACGACCGCCGCGCGCGTGCAGGCCGCGACCCGCCCGAAAAAGGCGCCCGACAGCACGCCGCCGACCATCTCCCACGTGTCCCCCGGCTCGTGCCCGCGCGCAGGGTCGTCGTCGTCCGAGCCGCTGCCCTGCCAGATCGAAGCCGCCATCGTCGACGACAGCGGCGTGTTCGACCCGACCCTGCTCTACCGCTTGCGCGGCGGCGCGGCCTTTGACCGCCTGCCCATGCGCCCCGTCGATGGACGCGCCGACGTCTACGCGGCCGTCGTGCCCGCCAGCGTGGCCGCCGCCGGCGACGTCGAATATTTGATCGAGGCCTTTGACGTCGAGGGCAACGGACCGGCCCGCGCCGGCACCGAGGCCGGACCCCTGCTGCTCGTGAAGCTCGTCCCCGACGCCGTGGTCGTGGTGCCACTGCCGGTGCCGCCACCGACCGTGCCCGAAGACGACAACACCGGCCTCATCATCGGCGTGGTCGCTGGCGTCGCGGCCGTCGCCGTCGCCGTCGTCGGCATCGGCGTCGCCGTCTACGCCTTGCGGCCGCCGGCCAACGACGTCGTCGTCGTCAACGTTGAAGGGCCGGCGCCGTTCACCGCGCTGTTCTGGTCGGGGTCCCGATGAACAGCCTCGCGTTGCGCGGTGGCATCGCGTGCCTGCTCACGGGGCTCGCGGGCTGCGGCCCGTCTCCAGCGTCGTCGTCAGCGTCGTCGTCGGAAGCCGGCGGCACCTTGCGCTTCGCCACGCCGCAAGCGCTGTCGGCCTGCGCCGAGCCGCCCGCCGACCTGCAGGCCCGCCTGTGGATCTCGGGCACGAGCGCGCCCTGCTCGCTCGACGTCGACGTCGCCGGCGGCACCACCAGCGGCGGCTGTGAGGTGATCCCCGGCATCGAGCGGCGCTTCACCCTCGACTGGTTCGTCGACGTCGGCGTCGACGGGGGCCGCGAGATCGTGCTGGCCCAGGCCCAGAAAGACGTCGACCTCGCCGGCGTCAACGATGACGAGATCACGCTGGCCATCGAAGACGACGACATCGACACCGCCGACTGCCTCGACATGAGCGCCGACCAATTCAACGGTGCCGCGAGCGTCGACGTCGACGGCGTCGCGCGCCCTGTCTGCGACCTAGACGCCGACGGCGACGACAACCTCGCCGAGCTGTGCGCCGGCGGAGATCCCCTGGGAGGCGCCGGATGATGCTGCTCCACACCCCCACCCACCTGCTGTTGTTCCTCGTGCTCGCTTCACTGGCGGCGACGACGAGCTGCCGCGAAGAAGACGACGGCGGCAACGTGCCGGTGCCGCCGGTGGTGTCGACGTTGCGCGCCGAAAAAGCCGGCGACGGCACCGGCATCGTCCGCACCCTGCCCGCCGGCCTCATCTGCGACGTCGACTGCGACAGCGGCTCGTTCGACTACCAAGATACCGCCGAGGTCGTCGTGGTCGCCGAGCCCTCGCGCACGGCCAACTTCAAGAAGCTCACGTGCACCGGCGGCGGCGAGACGCTCACGGTCGACGTCATCGAAGCCGGCGAAGACGCCCGCCTCACGCTGGCGACCCTCGTCGACGGAGCCGGCGTCGACTGGGGCTGCACCGCCGACTTCCTGCAGGTGCACACGCTGCAGGTCATCGCCAACCAGGGCAGCGGCAGCGGCGTCGTGCGCGGCGCCTTGTCGTCGGTGATCGGCGCCGACGAGCCCCGACGCATGGACTGCCCGAGCACCGAGACCTGCGTCGCCGCCTACTTCGCCAACGAGGTCGAGACGTTGACAGCCACCCCCGCCGCCGGCTCGGTGTTCGCCGGCTGGGAATTCTGCGGCGACAGCGACGACGCCGTCATCGAGCTGACCCTCGCCGACGACATCAACTGCCGGCCGGTCTTCGACCTGCAGTAGGAAACGATTTTGCTGACTTCATCGCGAGCGGAGCGCCGCGGAACAAGGGCGCCCGCGAGGTCAAAGAACAATCCGTGGTCGGATGATGCAGCCGACGCAGTCGGCAAAATCATCCGGACACGGGATCAGGCGCGGTAGAGCGCCGACGACCAGCACATGCCGGCGCCGATCGCGAGCATGAGCACGAGGTCGCCGGGCTTGATGCGCCCGTCGCGGCGGGCTTCGTCAAAGGTCACCAGCACCGACGCCGACGACGTGTTGCCGTAGCGGTCGATGTTGATGACGAACTGCGACAGCGGCACCTCGAGGCGCTCGCCGATGGCCTCGATGATTCGCAGGTTGGCCTGGTGGGCGACGACGAGGGCGACGTCTTTGGTCGTGTAACCGTTCTTCTCGAGGATGGTCTTGCTGGCCTCGACCAGCGCCCGCACGGCGAACTTGTAGACCTCGCGGCCGTTCATCACGAGGCGGTCTTGCCAGTTGTCGACGCCCTCGGCGGTCATCGGCTTCTTGCTGCCGCCCTCGGGGATGTAGATGTGCTGCCAGGTGTTGCCGTCGCTGTGGATGTTGATGTCGAGCAGCCCGGGGCCCGAACCCGGGGCGCCGTGTTCGTCGGGCGTGACAGCGTCAAGGACAAAGGCGCCGGCGGCGTCGCCGAACAACACGCAGGTGTTGCGGTCTTCCCAGTTGGTGATGGTCGACAGCGTCTCGCCGCCGATGACGAGCACCTTTTTGGCGCCGCCGCTGCGGATGAACTTGTCGGCGATCGACAACGCGAACAACGAGCCGGCGCAGGCCGCGGAGACGTCAAAGGCCGCCGCGTTTTTGGCGCCGAGCTTCTGCTGCACGATGACCGCACACGACGGACAACGCATGTCGGGCGTGACCGTGCCGACGATGATCAAGTCGAGCTCGAGCGGGTCGACCCCGGCGGCTTCGAGCGCCAGGCGGGACGCTTTTTCGGCCATGTCCGACGTCGTGTATTCGCCCTCGTGGGCGATGAGGTGGCGGGTCTTGATGCCGGTGCGCTTGACGATCCACTCGTCGTTGGTGTCGACGATCTTGGCCATGTCGTCGTTGGTGACGACCCGCGGCGGGGCCCAGCCGCCAGAGCCGATGATGCGGGCGCGCAGCGGGAGGGTCCGTTCAGTCATGGCTTCGGCTTTGCGCCACGACGTCGTCACTGCAACCCCGTGTTGCCCCGGCACCACCTGATCTGCCGCTGGCGCCGCGCCGGTCGGAGGGCCCCGGGTTGTGCGCGCCGTCGTCGTCGCCCCCATCGATCGCGACGCGCGGCCCGGGGTGGCCTGATGTGACCGGATGGCCTGAGGTGCCCCGACGCGGGATGCCACGGGCGCCAGGCGCGGCGGTTGGCTACGACAGCGCGCATGTATCCCCGCTTCCTGCGCCTGCT
>JBKJNL010000660.1:0-7429 GCA_046593615.1 Myxococcota bacterium
CATCGACGACGTCGCCTTGCTTGTGGGATTTCCACAGCGAATCGACGAGGGCGGGGTCGCGCAGCGTCGCCTGCGAGACGAGGTCTCTGGCTTCGATGAGCGCGTGCAGCAGCGCGGTGTTTTCGCCGGGGGCGCCGGCGGAGACGACGTCGGAGGCGTCGGAGAAGACGACGACGCCCGTCTTTCTGAGCCAGGTGCGGCGGCGGGCGCGGGCAATGGCTTCGTCGGGGCTGGCAAAGGTCGGCGGCAGCTGGTGGCGGACATCCCAGGCCAGGCGGGCCAGCTCGTCGGCGGCGGCGTCGGCACAGGCGCCGCCGGCGTCGAGGTTGCCGTCGGTGACGACGAGGGTCGACCAACCGAGGTCCTGGTGATCGTTCCAGGGGTGCACGGTCAGCAGGCTCGTGCCCAGCACACGACGATCTTTTTCGAGGGCTTTCATGCGCGAAAAAATGCTGCGCAGAGGCGCGAGAAAATCAATCGTGTTGCCGCCGCCGAGGATCATGGGCAGCGAGCGCCAGGCCATGACCGGCTGGATGCGTCCCGCCACCGTGTCGACGAGCAGCGACGCGCAGCGGGCGCCGACGGCGGCGTGGTCGCGGTGCGGGTTCGTCTGGTAGGCCTGGATGATCGTGCACGTTTCAATCAGTCCGCGGCACAGGTTGCCGTGCAGATCCAAAGAGACAGCGATCGGCAGCGCGTCGCCGACGACGCCACGGACGCGGCGTACGATCTCGCTCTCGGGGCTCTCACCCTCGCCCAGGGGCAGGTCGCGCACGTTCATCGCGCCGTGCAGCGAGAGGAAGACGCCGTCGACGTCGCCAACGGCCTGGGCCGCGACGAGCTTCGCGCACAGGCCATCGACGAGCGCGTCGAAGCAGTCGCGGGTCAGCGGCCCGGCAGGCACCGCCCACGCCGACAACAGCGGCACGCAGGTGGCGCCAAGCTTGTGGGCGCGCTGCACAAAGCCCGACAGCTCGGCGTTCTTGAACATCGAATCGAGCTCGGTCTGCCAGCGCCCGCAGCGGCGCATGAGGTCGCGATCGTCGTCGATGAAGTGCATCGACTTGAAGTCGGTCAGCGTGGTCAGCACCGGCGACAACGCGTTCGTCTCCTGGTTGATGCGGGCAAACGCCAGGCGCGGCGCACCCGCCTTTGCCTTTGTCTTCGTCGCCTTTGTCGCCTCCTTCGTCGTGCTCATCGGCGACCCCGGAAGCGCTTCACGCGGGCGACGGCAGCGCCGCTGACGTCTTCGACGATGCCGAGGACCTTCATCACCTGGTCGTGGTTGTTGGCGATGAGCTTGTCGACGAAGCCCTGCTGGCCGCCCTGCAGGTCGACCTTGCCGCCGGTCTCCCAGGCGGTGGCGCTGTACATTCCTTCCATGACCTTTTGCACGGCCGACTTGACCATGGCTCGCACAGGAACCTTGGCCATCATGCCATACATGGCGGCGTTGCCCCGGCTGCTGACCTCGGGATGGTCTCTGACGTGTGCGACGGCTTCAGCGAGGTCTTGAAGGTAGTCGTCGACGACGGGCAGGTGGTTGGCCGTGACCGTCAGGTGCACGCACGCCGGGTGCTGCTGGCGGTCGATGTGCCAGCCGCGATCTTCGAGCTGGTCGGCAACCGCGTACACATCGACGTCGGACGAAGACGATGTCCATGTGACAATGGTCGTGTGCTCGGAGCCGATGACCTTGATGCCCGGAATCTTGCCGATGCCGGCCTTGAGCTGTGCCGACGCCGTCAGCGCCTTTTGGGTGAGCTCGCAGTAGCCCTCGATGCCCATGGCCTGCAGGCCGGCCCACGCCGCGGCGATCGGCCCACCGGGGCGCGTGCCGGGGATCGACGGCGACGCGTAGATGCCGCCGGGCCAGTCGGTGGAGACAAAGAACTGGTGCTTCATGAAGCCCATGTTCCGGTAGAGGATCACGGACGCACCTTTTGCTGTATAGCCATACTTATGGAGATCGGCCGAAATGCTGGTGACACCGGGCAGCCGGAAGTCCCAGAGCGGCACAAAGTTTCCGAGCTTCTCGATGAAGGGCAAGACGAAGCCGCCGACGCAGGCATCGACGTGGAGGGGGACGCTCTTTTCGACGGCCAGCGCCGAGAGCTGCTCGATGGGGTCGAGCACACCGTGCGGGTACTGCGGCGCCGATCCGGCGATCATCACCGTATTGCGGTTGATCAAGCGCCGGACGGCTTTGACGTCCACGCGGAAGTCGGCGCCGACGGGGGCCCAGCGAATCTTGATGCCGAAGTAGTGGGCGGCCTTGTCAAAGGCGACGTGGGCCGTCGCCGGCAACACGACCTCAGGAAAGAGGATCCAGGGCTTGGTCTTCCTGGCCATGTCCCGGTAGGTCTTCATCGCCAGCAGCAGCGACTCGGTGCCCCCCGACGTCATGGTGCCGACGACGTTGGCGTCGCCGTGCATGAGCGAAGCCGCCATGCGCACGACTTCATGCTCCATGCGCTTGAGGCTCTTGAAGGCCATCGGGTTCAGCCCGTTTTCACAGAAGAAGCTGTTGGCCGCTTCCTTGAGGAACGCCGCGTGCTCGTCGGACGCGTGGTAGACGAGGCTGAAGCACTTGCCCGAGCGCCAGTCCGTGTCGTCGGCGCCGAGGCTCTTCAGTTGCGCCAACAGCACGTCGCGCGAGCCGCCCGCGGTCGGAATCTCTCGGATGGGGGCGGGGGCAGCGACGTCAGCGTCTTTGGTGGTGTGGAGACGAAGGGCGGTCATGGCGAACCTCGGTGAGGGCGCTGCGTGCGCTGGGTGCTGCGGGCCAGAATCTATCAAGCGTTCTATTCGACGCAAGCAGCGGATCACAGGCCTGCGCGTTCCGCTGTGAACCCTGTCACGTCGGGCCGCCGGGCCGGATCGGCTGTGGCGCAAGCGCCCTCGCAGGCCGCCGGCGTCGACGTCGTGGGCCCGGCCGAACCCGCGCGAGCCAGGGCTGATTTCGGCAGGCCGGGCGGTGCCGCGGATCAACGGGCACAAAGACCGGGGGCGGAGCGCTTTCGTTCATACTCAAACTGAACCAGCGGCATCGCGAAGGTGTCCGTCTCCGCAGCACGTTTCCCGTTTCCGATTTTTGGGCTGCGCGGCGCAAACGCGTCCCGCCGCCGACGAAAGAAGGGCCGCCATGCAACGCACCGCCGTCATCTATGGGCTCGCGCTCTCCACCCTGGTCGGAGCGTTCCTGCTGGCCCCCCGGTTGATGGCGCCGCCGACCCCGCCGACGCCCGTGGCCGCGCCCAAGAGCGCAGCGCCCATCACGAAGCTTGTCTACGGCGACGGCACCCTCGAGGTGACGGCGTCGCTCGACCGCGGCTACCTCGCGGCCAATGCCGCGGCCGGTGGCTCGCTTGAGCCGGTGTGGATGGACGTGGCCATCAAAGCCGCCGGCGTGCAGACCCGCGCCCCGCTCGCCGCCGTGCTCGTCATCGATCGCTCGGGCAGCATGGCCGGCGACAAGATCGACGACGCCCGCCAGGCCGCCGAGCGCTTCGTTCAGGGCATGGTCGACGGCGACATGCTGGCCATCGTCACCTACGGCAGCGACGTCACCGTCGACCTGCCCTTCGTGACCCTCGACGGCGCCAGCAAGACCCGCGCGCTCGGCATCGTGCGGCGCATCGAAGAAGGCGGCGGCACCAACGTCGACGGCGGCCTGATGGCTGCCAAGAGCCAGCTCGCCGCGGCCGACACCTCGGGAGCGCTCGGGGGCAAGGTCGCCCGCGTGGTGCTCGTGTCGGATGGCCGCCCCACCGAAGGCGACCGCCGCACGGCCACCCTCGTCGGCCACACCGCTGCGCTCCGCGGGCAGGGCGTGACGACGTCGACCATCGGTCTCGGCCTCGACTACAACGAAGACCTGATGGAGTCGCTCGCCGTCGATGGCGGCGGCCGCTACCACTACCTGAAGACCGGCGCGCAGATGGCGCAGGTCATGGACGCCGAGCTGCAGCACGGCCGCAACGTCGTCGCCAGCAACGTCAAGCTGCACCTGCCCCGCGCCCTGGCCGCCGGGCTGCGCGTCGTCGCGGCTCCGGGCTCAAAAGACCAGGGCCAGAGCGACAAGCTCGTCGTCGACGTCGGTGACCTCGCCGCCGGCGAAGAGCGTCACGTGCTCATCAAGGTCGAAGCGACCAACGCGTCAGACGTCGGCTTTGCCGCTCCCGAGCTGCTCTACACAAAGGCCGGCCAGACGGCGCAGTCGCTCGTCGCCCACCGCGCCGACGCCTTTCGCCTGCTGCCCACCACCGACCTGGCCATGCTGAACGCCAGCCGCAACGACGACGTGCGGATTCGCGTGCTGCAGATCGAGGCGTCGCTCACGTTGACGTCGTCGATGAACGCCTGGAGCAACGGCGACCGCGACATGGCCCGCAACCAGCTGCAAAAAGCCAAGGGCGAGGTCGAGGCCGCTGCCCGGCGCACCGGCAACGCCATGCTGATGCGCGAAGCCAAGAACATGGACGACGTGCTCATGTCCGTCGACGCAGCCCCGGCCCCGGCCTCGGCCGCCGGCATGGACGTCGTCAAGGCCCAGAAGGCCCGCGCCTTTGACCTGCGACGCTGAGCAGACCCGCGCTGCGGCGTGACGACGACGACCACCTGCCCGGCATGGACCAGCAGGTGGTCGTCTCATTTGAGATGCTCGTGTGCCGAGCTGACGACAAGCTGACCGAGCTGATTGACGGAGAGAGCCATGGCCATCGTGTTCCGTGCCCCCACCGACTTCTGGAAAGAGACCGCCGCGGTCACCGGTGGCGCCGTCGTCGCCGGCGCCGCCGTCGGGATCGCCGGCCTGCTCGGCGCGCCCATCGAAGCCGCGGCTGGTGCTGCGGCGCTCCTGGGTGGCTCGGTGGGCGCAGCGCTCACGCGTCCGCGGGCTGACGACAGCAAGACCTGGCTGCGCGCCGTCGTCGGCGTCGTCGGCGGCGCCATGGCCGGCCTCGGCTTCGCCGCGCTCTCGTGGCGCTTCGGCCTCGGCTTGCCTGGCGTCGTCGCCGGTGGCGCCCTCGGCGGCCTCGCGCTGGGTGCGCTGCTGGGTGCCGAGCAGGTTGGTCCGCCGCAGCGGTGGTCGCAGGTCAGCGGCTTGCTCGGCGCCACCGTCGTCGGCGCCGTCGGCGCCGCCGGCCTCGAAAACGCGGCCCGCTTCGCCGCGTCGGAGGCGGCGCCGGTGACGTTGACGACGGCGACGCTGGCCGGGTTGCTGGGCTTGTGGATCGCCGCTGCCTCGGGCCTGCGCCGCCTGCAGCAGACCAAAGAGCCCATGCTCGAAAAGGCCGATCAGGTTCTCCAGCACCTCGCCGACCCCGTGCGCACCAAAGTGCTCGAGGGCCTGTCGACGTGGGTCGAGATCGGCACCGGCGTCGCCAAAGACGAATCAATGGGGATCGAAACGCAGGCCGAGACGCGCAAGCAAGCGAGCGTCTTGCTCGACGCGCTGCTCGAGACCGCGCGCACCTGGGGGCAGATCCACCACGACATCGCCAGCCCCAAGGTCAAGGCCGTCGACGAGAAGCTGCTCGATCTCGAGAAGCGGCAGAAAGAGACCACCGACGACGTCACCCGCGGTCACCTGACGCGCGCGCTCGCGGCGTTGCAGGCGCAGAAGTCGGCCGTCGACGGCCTCAAGATCGGCATGCAGCGCGCCGAGGCCGCCATCGACGCCCAGCTGGCCCTGCTCGAGCGCCTGCGCCTCGCCGTGGCCCAGCACCGGGTCTCCGATCGCGAGCGCTTCAACGTCGAGCTCACCGCCGTGGCCGAGCAGGCGAGCCGCCTCAGCGACGATCTGGATTCGCTGTCGGCGGCCGTTCTCGAAGCCGAGACGCTGACCGACCGGCGCACCCTCGCCGACCTCGAGCGCGGCGCGCGGCGCTCGATCCACAGCGTGGGTCCCGTCGTCGTGACGGAGACGCTCGAGCAGGTCGATCACATCGAGCAGGTCGAGCCAGTGGCCGTGTCGCGCAAGTAGCCCCTGTGGGCGCCGATCGAGCGTGGTAGCGCGGGGCATGCGCCTCCTCCACCTCGTGCCCGTGCTCGTCGCCGCGCTGTCGGCGTGCCCGGCTCCAGCAGGACACCCGCACCCGACTCCAGCGGGACACCCGGAGGCCCCCGCGGGGTCGAAGCCGGTGATTCCCAAGGGCGGCATCCCCGCGCGCCTGGAGCTTGGGCGCGGCGTCGTCGTCGTCGACAGCGCCAATGGTCCGCAGCGCTTCAAGGTCGAGCTCGCCGTCAAAGACCACGAGCGCCAGCGCGGGCTCATGTACCGCGAGTCCCTCGGCGACGACGAAGGCATGTTGTTTTTGTTCGAGCGACAAGAGGCGCGCTCGTTCTGGATGAAGAACACCTGGCTGCCGCTCGACATGCTGTTCATCGACGACGACCTCGTGGTGCGCGGCATCGTCGAGAACGCCGAGCCGCTCACGCTGTCCTCGCGCAAGGTCGCCGCACCGACGCGACACGTGCTCGAGCTGCGCGGCGGCCTGGCCCGCACCCTCGGCATCGCTGTCGGCAGCAAGGTCACGTTTGAAGGCGTGCCCCCGGAGCTGTGGCAGAAGAACGGGCTCTCGAACAAGACGACGACGACCAACACCGAGCCCGGGAAGTCCCCATGATCCACGCCCTCGACGGCCACGCGCCGCAAATCCACGCCGAAGCCTTTGTCCACAAAGACGCCACCGTGATCGGCCAGGCCGTCGTCGGCGCCCGCTCGTCGATCTGGCCGGGCACCGTGCTGCGCGCCGACATGGGGCGCATCGTGATTGGCGAAGACACGTCGATCCAGGACGGAACCATCGTCCACCTCACCGAAGGTTGGAGCGAGACCGTCGTCGGCAACCGCGTCACCGTCGGCCACCGCGTCATCCTCCACGGCTGCCTCGTCGGCGACGACTGCTTGATCGGCATGGGCTCGATCCTGCTCGACAACGTCAAGGTCGGCGCCGGCTCGCTCGTCGCCGCCGGCTCGCTCGTGCCGGTCGGCATGGAGATCCCGCCGGGCTCGTTCGTGCGCGGCTCGCCCGCCGTCATCGCCGGCCCCGTCAAAGAGCACCACACCGCGATGATCGACGGCGGGTGGCGCACCTACGTCGACTACAGCAAGCGCTACCGCGAGCAGGTGGGCTGAGGCCCACGGGAACGACAAAGGGTCCCGAGCGGGACCCTTCTTCGTTGCGCATAATTTGAATCAGACGCCCGAGGAGCGGCGGGTCAGAAGCGCTCGATCTTGAATTCGTCGTTGGGGTTCGCCGCCGGCTGGGCGGGCTGGGGGGCAGGCCGCGGCGCCGCGGGCTGAGGCCCCGACGGCGACGGACGGAAGCCCGGCGGCATCGTCGCCGGGTTCTGCTGCTGGAAGCCCTGCTGCTGGCCGTACTGCTGCTGCTGCTGCTGCTGCTGGGGCGGTTGCCCGTATTGC
>JBKJNL010000530.1:0-15251 GCA_046593615.1 Myxococcota bacterium
GCGACGGCGCCGGTGCCGTCGTCGTCCGCGCCACCAACGACGACGACGACAAAGCCGGCCGCGGCATCCGCTGGATGAACCTGGGCGCCGACGGCCGCCACGCCGACGTCTTGACACAGAAAGTCTGGGACAATCGTCGTCGTCCTTTTATCTGGCAGGACCCTGAGACCGGGAAGAATGTTGTCAAGCCGGAGATGATGTGGTGCCAGATGGATGGCAAGCAGGTTTTCAAGAACGCCGTCGAAAAGATGATCCTGTCTGTGGTCGGCATGTGCATGGAGAACAAGCTCGAGCCCAACGACCTCGACCTCGTCGTCTGCCACCAGGCCAACCTGCGCATCAACGAATACGTTCGCGATCAGCTGGGTCTCAGTCCTGAAAAGGTCCCCAGCAACATCGCGAAATACGGAAACACGACTGCGGCGACGATTCCGATCCTTTTGGCTGAGCTCGAGCGCGACGGGCGTTTGAAACCAGGCATGAAGGTCGCGCTGGTCGGCTTCGGCTCGGGCTTCACCTGGGGATCGGCCTACGTAGTCTGGTGATCGCCCGGATCGTCGTCGGCCCGGCGATCGACGATCAAGAATCGACCTGCGACGTCGACAAGGGTTCGCCGGTGCGCGGCCACGATTTCATCGCGCTTGACGCCGAGCGATCGACTTCCGACTGTGCTCTGTGGCCCGCGTCCTTGGCATCGATCTCGGCACGACCAACACGCTGGCGGCGTGGGCCGACGGCCGTGTCCCGCGCATCGTTCCCACCGAGCGCGGGCACAACCTCCTGCCCTCCGTCGTCGCCATCGTCGGCCCCGCTGACGGACCCAGGCGCGTCGTCGTCGGTCACCCGGCCCGCGATCAACTGCTCATCCACCCGCACGACACCATCACCGGTGCCAAGCGCCTGCTCGGGCGGCCGTTTTCGAGCCCGGTCGTGCAACGCCTCAAAGAGAAGCTGGCCTGGGAGGTCGTCGAAGGACGCGACGGCACCGCTGCGGCCCGTGTGCAGGGCGAGGTGCACGAGCTCATCGACATCAGCGCCGTGCTGCTGCAGCAAATCAAGCGCTACGCCGAAGCCCACCTCGGCGGACCCGTCGACGGCGCCGTCATCTCCGTCCCCGCCTACTACCCGCTGACCCAGCGCGAGGCCGTGCGCGAAGCCGCCAAGGTCGCCGGCCTCGACGTGTGGCGCCTCGTCAACGAGCCCACCGCGGCGGCGCTGGCCTACGGCATCGGCCGCAACGTCGAGCAGAAGCTGCTGGTGTTCGACCTCGGCGGCGGCACCTTTGACGTCTCTGTCCTCGAGGTCGGCGGCGGCACGTTCCAGGTGCTGGCCACCGGCGGCGACGGCGCGCTCGGCGGCGTCGACTTCGACATCCGCCTCTGCGACCACCTGCTCGACCGCTTCGAAGCCGAACAAGGCATCAGCGTGCGCGACGATCCCGTCGTCGTGCAGCGCGTGCTGTTCGCCGCCGAGACCGCCAAGCAAGACCTCTCGCTCTTGCAACACATCGAGGTGCGCCTGCCCTTCGTCGCCGAGAAGCGGGGCAAGCCTGTCGACCTGGCGCTGCACGTCAGCCGCCCCCAGCTCTTGAAGCTCACCGAAGACCTCATCGAGCGCGCCTCACGCACCGTCGACGAAGTGCTGCAGGGCGCGGGGCTCTCGTACAGCGACATCGACGAGGTGCTGCTTGCCGGTGGCCAGACGCGCATGCCGGCCATCCAGGCGCGCCTCGAGAAGCAATTCGGTCGACCACCCCGGCGCGGCGTCAACCCCGACGAGGTCGTCGCCCAGGGCGCGTCGCTGCTGGCGCGTTCGCTGTCGACGACGGCCGTGCAGCTCTACGACGTCTTGAGCCTGCCCATCGGCGTCACCGCCGTCGACCCCAAGAGCGGCCTGCCGCGGGTGCATGCCGTGATCGCGAAGAACGCCCAGCTGCCCGCCGAGACCACCGTCGACGTCGTCGTCGGCGCCAGCCGCCGGGTCGAGCTGTTTCAAATCCCTTCCGTGCCCGGAGGAGGCGGCGAGAGCGAGCCCGCGCGCTGCGAGCCCATCGGCGGCGTCGTGCTCACCGACAAGAACCCCGGCGAGCACGTGACCCTCACGCTCAAGGTCGACGCCGACGCCCGCCTCGCCGTCAGCGAAGGCGGCCGCATCCTCGACGTCAAACCGCAGCGCTCGGCCGATCTGCCGACGGCGCGTCCGCCGCGCACCGACCCCCGCATGCAGGCGGTGCCGGCCCGCACCGGCCTGCTCGACCGCCTCTTCAAGCGCTGATCAAGCTTCAGATTCGTCGATGCGCAGCGAGCGGATGACGCTGTTCAGGGCCCGGGTCTGGGCGTTCAGGTCGCTGACCGAAGACGTGATCGCCGAGACGGTGTCGCGGTGACGGTGGGCAACGTCGCGCACCGATGACGTCGTCGCAGCGATGGCCGCAGCCAGCTCATTCTGCGCCAACGACGCCGCCACCAGCTCGTCGGTGGCCGCGAGGATCTTGCCGGCGCGGGCCAGCAGCGCGTCGGTGCGGGCGCCTTCGGCGGCGCCGAGGGCGGCGACGTTGTCGGCTTCGCGTCGCAGCGTCGCGGCGCTCTCTGCGAGGCGCAGCTGGGCCTGCTGCTGCTCGCTGAGCGCGCTGTGGATGTTCTCGTGCATCGACGACGTCTGGGCGACGGCCTTGCCGACGCTGGCGGTGCGGGCGGCGGCGTCGCCGATCAAGCGGGCCAGGCCGGCGGCGTCTTCGAGGGCGCCCTTCATCGAGGCCAGCACGCTCTCGAGCACGGCGGTGGCTTCACCCGACGTCTGTTGCGCCGCCGACACCGTCTCGGACAAGCCGTGCACGGCATCGGTGACGACGTCGATCTGGTGGTGGGCCTCGGCCATGCGCTCGGCGATGGTCGTGCTGGCCTGGCGGGTGCGCGCCGACAGCGTGCGGATCTCGTCAGCGACGGTGGCGAAGCCGAGGCTCTGCCCGCCAGCCTGGGCCGCGATGATCGAGGCGTTCAACGAAAGCATCGAGGTCATGTCGGCGATGTCCGAGATGAGCCCGGCCATCGACGACACCTCAAGCATCGACGTCGACAACGCCGACGCCGCCACCCGGGTGCGCTCGGTGACGGCGACGACGCCGTCGTTGGCCCGGCGCTGCTCGGCCAGGATCGACAGGCCGTCGCCGGAGCGACCCAGCGCGCTCTCGGCCTTGCTGGCGATGGCGCTGGCGGTGCGGTCGGCCTCGGCCATGCGCGAAGCGACGTCGACGGAGGCCTTTTGCGCGTCGTCGACGGCCCGGCTCAAGCCGCCGAGGGCGGTGACGATGCGGGCGCCGGCGTTGCCGAGCTCTCCGCGGTGGGCCTCGTTTTCGTCAAGGGCCCGGCGCATGTCGACGACGCGCGCAGCGACGGAGCGCGTGCCCTCGCGGGCCTCCTTGAGCGCCTGCTGCGACTCCGTCGAAGCCGCGGCCACGGCGGCGACACGGCGGGCCACGCGCGCGCTCTGCTCGACGATGTCGTCGGTGCGGGCCTTTGCGTCATCGGCGGCGCGCAGCTGCAGCAGCGAGCCCGTGGCAACGTCGGCGGCGTCCCGCTGGATCTGGGTGCTGGCCTGCCCGAGCCGCCCGGCAACGGCCCGCATCTCGCGCACGAGGGTCACCCAGCGACGGCGCACGCGTTCGACGGCGCCGGCGACGACGCCCAATTCGTCTTCGCCATCGTCGAGCCGCTGCGTGAGGTCGCCGTCGGCGATGGCCAGGGCCACCTCGCGGATGCCCTCGACGCGCGCGAACAGCGACAGGAACACCCGACGCACGAGGATCCAGGCGACGACGATGGCGATGAGCCCGAGCCCCATCGAGGCCGCGAGGTGGCGCAGCAGCCGCGCCGCCGTTGGCGCCCGATCGATCCCGACCACGACCCGCGCCACCGACTCCCGCGCCCTGGGCGCGGCCACCGCCTCGGCGTCGAGCAGCCCGAGGTCGTCGACGACGACGGCACGGTTGGCAGCGCTGTTGCCAGCGCTGTTGGCGACACCGGCGGGGTCGGCGGGATCGCCGATGGGCTCCTCGGCCACCAGCAGCCGCTCGACGGCCGCGCCGAAGCCGAGCTCGTGTTCGCCGGCGATGGCCGCGGCGGCGGCGGCGACCGGATCGAAGCCCTCGACCGTCTTCAAGGCCCGCACGCCGCGAGCGTCGACGAGGGCGGCAAAGACGACGTCGCCCTTCAAGGCGGCCTGCAGGCGCTCCTCGAGCACGGGCGTGTTGCCGGCCCAGGCGGCCACCTGCATCAAGGTGTCGCCGGCGACGGCGCGGGCTTCGGCGTGGGCCTCGACGACCAGCCGCTCGTCGACGGCGAGGGCGTAGGCGGCAACGGAGTACGCAGTCTGGGCCATGACGAGCACGACGATGACCGCGAGCACCGAGATCGTGACGCGGGTGCGCAGGGTCGAGCTCACTCGCCGACCACCACCGTCGGCGCCGCGAGCATGCGGCTCGGCACCGTCAGCCCCATCTTGGCCGCCGCGCTCTTGTTCACGAACAGGCCGCCCTTCATGACCGCCGCGGCCTTCATGTCGGCGGGCGGCACGCCTTCGAGCAACCGGCGGGCGATGCGGCCGGCGATGCGGCCGTTGTCGGCGTAGCTCGGCACGAGGGCGGCCAGCAGCCCGAGCCGCACGAAGCTCTCAGAGTAGGTCAACACCGGTATCTTTTTATCGAAAACCCGCTTGACCAGATAGGGCATGAAAGCCTTGGATACGACCGTGGCATCGGGCGGCAACAACAGACCGTCGACCTCTGAAAGAACCGCGTCAAGCGCGGCCGGTGTATCTCGTTGATCGAGCACGATTCTCGCGATCACCTTGATGTTCATGATCGCGCCGGCGGCCCTTAATTCTTCGACCTGCCCCGCGTTCCATCGCGGGTCGTAGAGCAGGCCGACGCTCTTGAGTCCGGGCGACAACCCGCGCAGCGCCTCGAGCTGGGACCGCGCCGGCACGGCCACTGCGACCCTGACGATGCGCGCCGTCGACGGCGTCGCCGACGCCTGCAGGAGCATGCAGGCGACCACCGGCTGCTGGAGCTCGGCGGCGAGCTGGGCAGAGCGGGCGCCGACGGCGACGACGACGGTGGCGCCGGTCTCGGCGACGCGGGCCTGCAGGGACGCGGCGGTAAACGCGTCGTTGATGACGATCTCGGCGACGGGCTCACCGACCTCGACGCGAAAGGCGGCGACGGCTTCGTCGAACTGCGCGGCCGACGGGCTCAGCCGCACCAGCGCGATGCGCTCAGCGGCCACAGGCGAAGCCAGCAGCAACGGCGACGCGAGCAGCAACAACGCCGTCCGCAGCATCCCGCCGCCGAGCCGTGGCTCGATCGTCGTCATGGTTTCCCCCTCCCCCGCGGCAAGGAGTAGCCCGAACCCGACTGCGGCTCAAATCTGCGGAGCGGGGAAACTGCTCAGTGAATCACCAGCGCGCCGGCGTCGCGCATCACATCGACGGCGGTGTCGCCGTCTTCGGGCTTGAGATTCACGGGCCGCACGCCGGGCAGGAACAAGAACACCATCAGACCGTGCTGGCGCGCATCGAGCACGCTGGCCTTGACGCAGTAGTCGGTGGCGAGGCCGGCCACGACGAGGGAGTCGACGCCGCGGTGGCGCAGGTCGGCGATCAGGGAGGTGGCGCGTCCGTCGTGGTGGCGGACGCCGTCAAAAGCGGAGTAGCCGCCGTCGTCTTCGGGGTCGGTGCCTTTGTCGTAGACGAGGGCGCCCTCCATCTTCAGCGCCTCATGGAAGCGCGCCCCGCGGGTGCCGGCCACGCAGTGCGGCGGCCAGATGCCCCCCCGCTCTTTGAAGTGCCGCGTCGACGTCGGGTGCAGATCGCGCGACGCAAACACGAGCGCGCCGCGGTGCCGGTCGAGCAGCGCATTGAGCGGCGCCACAATCTCGTCGCCTTGGGCGACGGCGAGGCTGCCGCCGGGAAAGAAGTCGTACTGCGGATCGACGAGGAGGATGCCGGTGCTCATGGCCTCAGCCTATCGAACGAGCCACCGCCCCGAAAACGCCGTGCTCGTCGACGCGTCCGCCGGCGCGCACATCTCAACCAAAGGCGCAGAAGCCGACAACAAACACAGCGAGAAGCACGCTAGAAGCAGCCCCGTGGCAACGGACCTTCGCACCGACGAAGACCTGATGGCCGCCTACAAGGGCGGCGAAGTCGCCTGCTATCGCGTGCTGGTCGAGCGCCACCACGCCCCCGTGTACCGCTTCTGCCTGAGGGCCATGCGGAGCCCCGAAGCCGCCGCCGACGCCGCGCAAGAGGTCTTTCTGCGCGTCGTCAAGAACGCGCCGACGTGGGAGCGCAAGGCGAAGTTCACGACGTGGCTCTACACGATGGCCCGCAACTTCTGCATCGACGAGGCCCGCAAGGGGCGGTTCAGAAAGACCGAATCGCTGAACGAGTCCGTCGGCCCGCCTGGATCAGATGGCTCCGAGGGCGGCGACGAGCGGCTCGATCGGGTGGTCTCCGAGGTGCCGCAACAAGATCGGCTCGCCGACAACACCCGCCTGCGCAAGCTGCTCGACGAAGCGGTCGCCGAATTGCCCGACGAGCAGCGCGAGGTCTTTTTGCTGCGCGAGATGAGCGGGCTGCAGTTCAAGGACATCGCCGACCTCACCGGCGTCGGCGAAAACACCGTCAAATCGCGGATGCGCTACGCCCTGGCGGCCCTGCAGAAGCGGCTGTCGGCGGCGGGCTTCGTGGGGTCGTCGGCGTCGCCCACCGGGCCCCCCGGCACGTCGTAGAGCGGCCGCTCGATCGCTAGATCGTCTCGGCGTCCCACCCGTTTCCAAACGCAGCCCCTGGTTCCAACCTTTTTTGTGATCGAGATCATTCCGCCGTGACCGCCCCCTCCGCCCCCGACGACCCGACGACCGCTGCGGACCAGCTGCCTGCAGGGCAGAGGCTCGATGCGCTGTTGCTGGCGTACGTCGACGGCACCCTCGACGCGCCGCTGCGCGCCGAGCTCGAGGTGCGGCTGGCCGGCGATCCGGACCTGCGCGCCGAGGTCGACGGGCTGCAGGCCCTGCGCGGGTTGCTCGATGAAGACGCTCGCTACGGACGCGAGAGCCTGCTCGATGTACCGCCGGCGCATTTGCTCGAGGCCATCGTGCGCGCCGAGGTGTTGGCCCGCCCCGACGAGATCCGGCAGGCGATCGTGAACGGCGGCGGCCTGGCCCGCACCGCTCCCGAGCGCGGCGACAAGCCCTTGTGGGCGCGCCTGCAGAGCTGGTGGATGGGCGGTGGCGTCGTCGTCGGTGCCGCCGCCGCCGTCGCCTTTGTCATCACCCGGGGCCCGGCTGAACCGCCGCGGTCGCCGACGCCAGCCGCCGCCGTCGTGGCCCCGGCGACGACTTCACCCAACGCGCTGAACGACGCACTGGCCGATGCGCCGGCCGGTGAGCGGCAGGCCGAGGGCGCGGGCGCTGCCGTCGACGAATTCGCAGCCGACGGCGCGCCCAGCGCAAAAAGGATGAAGACCTCGAACGCCGGGCCGAATGCCGTGCCCGATGAACCGAACGGTGGGCTCGCCGAGCTCGACAAGCGCAGCGGTGGCGGTCGCGCGGCGAACCTGCCGACCCTGCAAGACGACCCGCAAGGCGACCTGCAAGCGCCCGGCGGCAACGCCGTGGGCGACAGCGGCGCCGATCGCGGCTTCGCCTCTGCCTCTGCCTCTGCCGAGCGCGCCGAGCGCGCCGAGCGCAAGGCGCCGGTCATGCCGACCCTCGACGCCGTCGCCGCCGAAGAGCCGGCCCCGAGGGCACCGCCGGCCCCCAAGAGCGCCGAATCGCGCAAGCCCGCAGACAACGCGCGCGACGACGACGCCTCTTCCTACGGCTCCGCACCCGCGCCAGTGACGACCTCGACGACGCCGTCGGCTGCGCCGCCGCCGCCGCCAGCGACGCCGCCCACCTCCGTCGGTGGTGGATCGCTCGGCTACCAGAGCGCCGATCAATCGCGGGACGTGTTCCTGGAAAAGATGCGCGCCAAGAAGACCGCGCAGATCGAACGCGAAGAGGCGAGCAAGAAGAAGCCGTCGAGCAAGAGCTCCATCGGCGGCGAGAAATCAAAGGACGCGCCGGCCGCGCCCGCCAAGGGCAAGGCCGACCGCGCCGACAAAGAGATGACCGCCACCGAGTCCCGCGAAGAGCTCGAGCGCGAGAAGCGCATCAACGCCGCCAGCATGATGTTGACCGCCGCCGAGCGCGAGCTCGCCGCCGGCCGTGCGCAAGACGCGCTCGACCTCGCCGTGCGCGCTGAAGCCCAGGGCGGCGGCGCGCTGGGCCTCGTGCCGGCCTCGACGCAGACGCGGGCCTACCTGCTGCTCAAGCGCTTCGCCGACGGCGCGCGTGTGGGCTCGCGGCTCTTGCAGGGTGACGTCAGCGACGTCGTCATCGTCGACGGCTTGCTCGCCGGCGCCGACGCCGCCACCGCCATCGGCGACCGCCGCCTCGCCGAGCGCTTGCTCGTCAAGGTGCTGGCGCCGCCGAACAAAGACGTCGCCCGCCGCGCTGCCGCCCAGCGTCGTCTCGACTCCCTGCGCGCAGCCTCGGTGCGCAACCGCGCCGCCGAGTCCGACGCGGCGATGGATGCGCCCGCGGCGTCGTCGAAGTCGTCGGCGCCGTCGACCAGCGACGAGTGACCGTCTGATGTCGTTGCGCCCCTCGTTCATCGTCGTCGTCGTGATGCTGCTCGCTGGCTGCCCGCTGCCCGGTGGCACCGACGGCATCGCCCCTCCCCGTGAAGGCGAAGGCGAAGGCAACGAAGGAGAAGGCGAAGAAGTCGGCGAAGGCGAAGGCGAAGGAGCCGACGTCTCGGCCCGCTTCGTCGCCGTCGGCTACGGCGGGCGGCGGCTGACGAGCACCGACGGCCGGGCCTGGGACAACGACGTCGAGGACGTGGCAGGCGGCGGCGACGACGACCAGCTGTTGCGCGGCGCCTGCACCGGCGTCGTCGATGGCGTCACCGTCGTGCTGGCGGTCGGGGGCTCGGCGGCCGGGCGCGTGCTGCGCTCCGTCGATGGCGGCCTGAGCTGGACGGCGATCGTCGACGACGACGGCTGGATCGGCGCCTGCGCTTTTTCCGGCCACGAATTCGTCTTTGTCGGCAGCGCCCGCAGCGCCCGGTCCGTCGACGGCGGCTTGTCGCTCGTCGACCGCGGCGTGCACTTCGAAAAGGGCGGCAACTGGGAGATGCGCGACGTCGCCTTTGTGGCCCAGCCCGACGGCGACGGGCAGTTCATCGCCGTCGGCGACCTCGGTGTGTCGACGTCGAGCGATGGCGTCGCCTGGACCGCGCCTGCGGGCCCGCAGAATTTGTTTCGTCTCACGAGCAGCGCCGATGGCGAGACCGTCGTCGTGGTCGGTCCGTCGCTGCGGGCGTCGTCACCGTCGACGAACCTGGTCGACTGGAACGAGCAGGCCGGCAGCGGCTTCGGCGACGTCGGCTTCGCGCGCGCGCTCAACGGCGGCCAGGGACTGTTCCTCGTCGTCGGCGAGGGCTTCGGCGAGACCTCGCCCGATGGCGTGACCTGGACGCGGCAGGCCCAGCCGGCGATGGCGCGCCTGGTCGTCGGCGTCGTCGACGGTGTCGAGACGGTCGTGGGCGCCAACTACGCCGATGTGCGGAGGCTCTCGACCGACGGCGTCACCTGGCAAGACGTCGCCAACGACGGCGGCAATGCCATTGACGACCTGGTGTTTGTCCCCGGCAGGTGACGTCGAGCAAGGCTCACGGCAGGGGCAGGTCGTTCAGCTTGAGCCAGCGCAGCAGGCGGGCGCGCTCGGGATCGTCGGGGCGGGCCTGCAGAAACGCCCGCAGCTCGACACCGGCGAGGGCTTGCTCGCCGTCTCTGCGGTAGGCCTCGGCCAGCAGACGGCGCTCGTCGACGCGCCGGTGATCGGCCGAGACCACCAGCTCGAGCAGCGTGCGGGCCACGTCGGAGGCTCCGGCGTCGAGGGCCAGCTGGCCGCGGCGCGTGAGCTCGTCGTTGCGGCGGGCGATCTGCTGCTCACTGGGCCGGCGCTTCTTCTTCGTCCGCGGCGGCGGCGGCGGCTGCAGCAGCTTCTTTTTCTCCAGGCTCGCGCGCAGCGCCGGGGCCTGCGCGGCCACCGACACGCAGCTGCCGGCGTCGACGGCGATGGCGGTGACGACAGCGGGCGTGAGCGTCGGGCGATCGAACAGCTCATCGAGCAGCTCGGTGCGGCAGGGGTGCGACGGCGCTTCTTTCAACGACCGCTCGAGGCGCTCGATGCGGCGCACCAGCCCGTCGACATCGCCGACCGCTGCGGTTGCTGGCGAGGCCTCCGTGGACGGGCCGGCATCCGCTCCATCGGCTCCGTCGGCGCCGTCCGTGACGACGTCGGTGGCGACGACATCGACACCGCCGACACCGCCGACGCCGACGCCGACGCCGCTGGTCGCGAGGGCGATGCCGACGCCCACGACGCCGACCACCACCGCCGCGCCGACGACGAGGGGCCAGGTCGCGCGGCGGCGACGGCGGGCCACCAGCGAGGCGTCGACGTCAAAGGCCTCGTCGCTGACACCGAAGGGCGCACCGGGGCGCCTGGGATCGGTCTCCAGCACCCGGGTGCGCGTCGGCTGCTCGCTGCTCGGTCCCGACACCTCGATGGCCGCCCGGCCGCGCTGCACCAGCGGCACGAGGTCGGCGGGACCGCCGAGCGCGCCGAGGATCGACGCCGTCGCCGTGGCAAAGGCGGCCATGTCGACGAAGCGCTCTTCGCGGCGAAACGACAGCGCCTTCATCACCAGCGCGTCGACGTCTTTGACGATCTCCTTGGCCTGGCGCGGATCGAGCGCTTCAAGCCCGGTCAACAAGTCGGGAGCGACCATGCTCGGGCGCACGACGTCGGCGCGCTCGATCTGCTCGAGCACGCGCAGCTCGTTGTTGCCGTGGAACAGCGGTCGCCGGCACAAGAGCTCCCACAGCACGACGGCGGCGGCGAATTGGTCGGTGCGGGCGTCGACGACCTCGCCGCGCACCTGCTCGGGCGCCATGTACGCGGCCTTGCCCTTGAGCGTGCCCTTCTTGGTGTGCGTCAGGCGCGAGGCTGCGCGGGCCACGCCAAAATCAATGAGCACCACGCGCCCGCGCCCATCGATCAACAAATTCTGCGGGCTCACGTCGCGGTGCACGATCGACAAAGGCGCGCCATCTTCGACGCGGGTGTGCACGTGGTGCAGCGCGCGCGCGAGCTGCAGGGCGATGGTCAAGGCTTCGGCCAGGGTCGGCGGTGCGGTTGTGGTCTTCGTTGGCGAATCCGCCGCCTGCGAGGCGTGCAGGGCCCGCGTCAGGTTCGCCAGGCTCGGGCCGTCGACGAGCTCCATGATGAGCAGCAGCTCTTGGGGCTGGCCACCGGGGTTGTCGTCGTAGAGCGCCCAGGTGCGCACGACGTTGTCGTGCTCGAGGCCGAGCACCAGGCGGGCCTCGTCGCGAAACATTTCGACGAAGTCGGGGTCCGTGGTCAGCCCCGGATCGAGGCGCTTGATGCAGACGATGTCGACGTCGGGAGCGGGGACGCCGGGCAGCGAGCTCCCCTCCTCCGAGGACCCGGCCACGCGGCGCCCGCGCCAGACTTCGGCCATGCCGCCGCGGGCCAGTCGCTCTTCAAGCAACCAGGGTCCGAGCTGCAAGCCCCCGCGAACGGGGGCCCGGGGGTGTCCCCCGGGGAGCGCCGGGGTCGTGGTCGTCGTCACCCCGCCACCTTAGCCGCTCGCAGCGATCGCTAGCCGGCCTGCCACAGCGGCTCGTCGTGGCCGTCAAAGAAGAACAACGTTTTCACCCGACGTTGTTCGGTCGGCTTGGTCGTCGTCGTCGTCGTCGTCGTCGTCGTCTTTGCCGGGTCGGCCCTTTCGTCTTTGCCGGGCGCGGGCTTTTGATCCTTCTTTGGATCCTTTGGATCTTTCAGGTCCTTCTTGCCGTCGGGCGCCGCGGCCTCGACGACGGTGGGCAGCAGTCCGCCCTGCTCGAGCAGCACCTCGGCCTTGCCGGCGGCGAGGTCGGCGCGGCTGGCCCACAGGATCGCCTTGATGCGGGCGCCGGCTGCGGAGGTCGGGGCGTCGGCGAGCAGCTCGACCGAGCTCGCGAGCCATTCACCCCCGCGCGACAGGCGCGGCACGAGCGCGCTGGCGATGCCACCGGCGCGGCTGCCGTCGGGGCGGACGGCGTCGCCCTGCAAGACCACCTTGCTGTCTTGCAGGCGCTGCACGGTGCCCAGCAACAAGGCGCCGTCGCGGTTGACGAAGACGCAGGCGCCGTCGTCGTCGACGACGAGGTGGCGGGTGCGCGGCGCGCGCTCGCTGAACGGGGCCTCGGGCTTGCCGATGAGCTCGGGGCCGACGGCAAAGGCGCCGCCGCCGGAGCGGGCGTTGAACAACCAACCGCGGGCGCCTTCTTCGACGAAGTTGGCGTCGAAGAACGCGCGGCCATCGGCGAGGAGGGCGGCGTCGCCAAAGGCCTGCAGCGAGACGTTCTCGACGCCCGAGGGATCGTCGCCGCTGCGCACCAGCTCGGCCAGGGCCCGCGGGTTGTCGATCTGGCCCACGAGCAAGCGCCGCGGGTTCATCACCCAGGTGGCGCCCGAGAGCTTCATGCCGACGTCGGCCTCGCCTTCGAGGAATTCTTCTTCGACGACGACGGCGCCGCTGTGGCTGTTGGCCTTGATGGCGTAGCCGCGCGACAGGTTTTGCAGGTCGCCTTCTTTGACGGCGGCGTCGACGACGTCGCCGGCCTTGCGCACGACATAGGGCGCGCCGCCGACGGGGCGGGCCACCAGGGCCTGGCGCACCGCGCCCTTCTTGGCGTCATAGGCGTCGACGGTGAGCAGCAACGCGCCGCCGGGAGCGACCGCGACGTCTTTCACCTGCTGGATGTCGAGGTCAGAGACCTTGCCGCCGCGCGACAGCAGCTTGTCGTGCTCGACGGTGACCGCCGCGATACCCGGGTGACCCGCTCCAGGGCCGCTCGAGCCCGGGGTCGGGGCCTTGACGGTCAACAGGTGGGCGCCCGCGAGGACGATGGCCGCGCTGCCGTCGTCGGCGACCTCGACGCGGGTGGGGTTGCCGAGGGCCGAGAACGCCGAGAGGTCGACCACGCGCGGGGTGACGGCGCCGCCGTAGGCCAGGGTCCAGATGACGACGACGACGTCGCCGGTGGTGGTGACGACGCCGGCGGCGAGGGCGCCGATGGGGCGCCCCCCGGCGCGGGGCGAGAGGCCGTTTGGCACGGCCGGGACGACGGGCGTGCCGTCGGGGTTCTTGGCGCCCGAGCTGGCACCCGCGCCCGCCGTGGGGTCGACGCCAGCGTGCGCCGGATCGGCGGGGTTCTTCAGGTCGAGGGCGCCGCCGTCTCTGGCCTGCTTGTCGAGCAGCCCGCCCACCACCGGCAGCTTGCCGAACACCGGCAGCCCCGCGGCCGCCATCTCGCCGGCGGTGGTGACCGTGCCCTGCCCGAGGGTGACGAAGCCGGCGAGAAAGACCGTCAGCTGCACGACGACGACGAGAAAGGCGGCCACGAAGCGGCGCAGCAGGGTTGCCGGTGGGTTGCGCCTCTTCAGCGCCAGCGTGGCCCGCACCGCGAGAAAGAGCGGCAGCAGCCAGGCCAGCACGAGGCCCAGCGCGATGGCGCCGATGTCGCCGAGGAACGACCGCGACCAGGCCGCAAAGGCCACCGCGGCCACCAGTCCAAAGGCGAGGCCAAAGGCGATGGTCAAGACCAACGACAGCAGCCTGCGCTGGCCCGCCGGACCCGCCCGCTTCGTCGGGGCCGTCACCGGAGCTGCACCATCGATCGCCATGCCTTCACCTCGGGCCCGGGTTGTCTCGCCGCTGCCCGATCAAACGGCCCAGAAGCGGACACGCGTCAGACCCAGCGGAGAACGGGCCGCGGCAGGATAGAGACAAAGCAGAGGGGACACACGTTCCCGTTTGCCGCCGCCGACGACGACGCCGCCGACGCCGACGACGAAAGAAAAACGCCCGCTGTCGTCGTCGGTGGCACCCCTGTTGCTGCGTTGGGTGAACACCCCGCGGCGTCACCGACGTCGCCTTTGGAGGCTCCCATGGCGATCCATCCCGACATCATCCGGAACCAGCCGCGAGAACCCGCCGCCCAGACGCCGGGAGACGGCCAGCAGGCGCCACCGCAGCAGGAGACGCAGCAGCAGACGAAGCGGGCGCCGAAGCAGGAGGAGCCCTCGCCGCCGCGGTCGACGGGAGCGTCACCGTCACCCGCCCGGCAAGCCCGGCAACGATCGAGGCAGGGAGCCCCGCCACAAGCGCCACAACGGGGTGCCAACGACACGGGCACCAGCGGCGGTCAGAGCCCGCGCCACGGTGGCCAGCGCGGCAGCAGCGACGACGCCCAGACGGGCTCAGAGACCACCGAAGACGGCGCCGGCAACGGCAGCGCCGACCGCTTCCCCGACAGCCCGCCGGGCGGCGGGATTCCCGGCGGCGCGCCCGACAACGACCTGCGGTGAGGAGGCCATCATGAAAGTCCGCGATGTCATGAAGACCAATGCAGTGACCGTGAAGCTCGACGACAGCATCGTCGAAGCCGCGCGCTTGATGCGCGACCATGGCGTGGGGTTCCTCCCCGTCGTCGACGAGAACAACCATGTCTGCGGCGCGCTGACCGACCGCGACATCGTCGCCCGGGTGATCGCCTGCGAGGCGCTGCCCAACTCGACGCGCGTCGTCGACGCCATGACCCTCGAGCTCGTGCGCTGCCACGCCGAAGACGACCTCGACGTCGCCGCCCGGGCCATGGCCGACACCCACCGGGGGCGCGTGCTCGTCACCGGCCCCGAAGACGTGCTCGAAGGCGTGGTGAGCCTCTCCGACGTCGTCGATGCCGACGCCCAGCAAGGCGCCGCGACGCTGAAAAAAGTCGCGGCTCGCGAGAACAAGCCCACCAACCACACGGCGATCCAGGGGGCCATCGACGGCGCTGACCACCACGCCCACCGGTGATGAGCCGCAGGAACGATCTCGGCCCCCAGCTCCCTCGATGTCAGGGGCTGGGGGCCGATCTGTGATCTGCGAGCGCAGTCCGTCGACCGCGAGCGGTCAGGCGGCGAGGACGGTGCTCACCACGAGAGGCCGGCGGCTTCGCCCTGCACATGCATGGTGCTGTTCACCTCGGCGTCGAACGAGTCGGCCTTTGGGGCCTTTTTGGCGTCGGC
>JBKJNL010000633.1:0-9962 GCA_046593615.1 Myxococcota bacterium
TTCACCGTGAACTGCCTCAGCGCCTCGGCTGTCCGCATCGCTTCGCCGCTCGGGCACACGATGCTCAGCTACGAGTGCGTCAACGAGTCGACCACGATGGTCGCCGTCGGCGACAGCGCCATCGCCGACCCGGGCACCACGCGCAACGCTCCCGTGTTCTGCTCGACGGGTGGGACGTGCCCTGCCGCGGCCAAGGCTACGTGGGGCGGCAACGTCTCGGCCGAGTTCTGCCGCGGCGACACCGACACCACGATCTTCTGCCGGGCCATGGTCTCGACCCTGACGGCGCCATGACCGGCGGGCTGCGCACAGCCTCGCTCGCGGCCGTCCTGCTCCTCGCGTCGGTCGGTCACGCGGGCCTCGGCGACGACGGCCTGTCGTCTGGCTCCATTGGTGGAGTCGAGCGCGCAATGTCCGTGGGTCGCGACGGTGTCGCCGCCGCTCCCGCGTTCACACCGGCGAGTCTGACGTCGCTGAAACTGTGGGTGAAGTCAGACACCGGGATCACGATCGCCACTGGCGTCTCTCAGTGGGACGACCTCTCAGGCAACGGCAACCACCTCGTGCAGGCGACGGGTGCCAGCCAGCCCGTTGTCACAGCGAGTGCCATCAATGGGCTCCCTGCCATCACGTTCGACGGCGTCGACGACTTCATGCAAAAGGCATTCACGCTGCCGCAGCCCGTCACGATCTTCATGGTGGTGAAGGAGTTCACGAAGCGCGGCAACGAGACCTTCGTCGACGGCTTCACGGCCAACACCGGGTTCGTCGCGCAGACTGGCAGCACGCCCGCGTCGCTGCAGTCATATGGCGGATCTGCGGGCAACTTCACCCAGGAGAATACCGTTGGCAGCTTCGCGCTGCTGACTGTCATTTTCAACGGCGCTTATAGCGCGATGCAGTGGAACAGCGCCGCCGACGTGAGCGGCAGCGCTGGCACCGCGGCGATGGGCGGGCTGACGGTTGGCGGTCGCGGCGGCACAGGGTCTTTCTTCGCGAACGCTGCCTACGCCGAGATCATCGTGCAGGCTGGCGTCGCAACGGCCGCTGAACGGACCAGCGTCGAGACCTACGTGTCGACGACGTACGCGCTCGGCCTTTCGCCCGGTCCCACCCCTACGGAAACCTGGGTCTTCATCGGCGACTCAATCACCGCTGGCAGCGGTTCGCAATCGTGGCCCAATAAGCTGCATCCATCCGCGCCAAATGTCTCGTTTGTGAACGCCGGCGGTGTCGGGTTCACCACCAGTGCGATGCTCACCGCGTGGACCAATCGCCCGGCGGCGGCGGCGACTCCTGCGCGGGTATTCATCCTCGCGCCCATCAACAACATCAACGCCGACCAGGCAGCAGCGACGGCACTGGCTCCGCTGACGACCCTGATGTCTGAGGCGACGGCGCTCGGCGCGCAGGTCATCGCGCTCCAGACCTTGCCGTTTGGCACCTCGACGCAGTGGACGGCGCCTCGACAGACACAACTCGACGCGTTCCGATCGCTGTTCGCCGCCGCCTCAGACGTCGACCTCGTCGTCGACCTTTACCCCCTGATGGGTGAGGCCGGCACGCCCATCAACATGGCGCCGGCGTACCGCAACGCCGACGGCCTCCACCCCAACGAGGCTGGCACCGCGTTCATGGCGGCCACCGTCGCGACAGCGCTGGGCTTGTGATGCGTGCATCACAAGACAGCAACGCCTGCGCGTCGCACTCGCCCGACTGCGGCTGGGAAGGCGTCGACCTCGAGGTGGGCCGTGAGTGAGCCGAACAACGTCAACGTCCCACAGTGGCTCGTCCTCGGGATGTTTGGCGCCGTTATCACGATGACGGCAGCCGGCGGCAACGCGATCTTCAATCTCCGTGACACCGTCATGGCCAACACGGCGCGCATGGTCGTCGTCGAATCGAAGATGCACGACAGCGACAGCGTCGAGCGGCGGTTGACGAAGGTCGAGGCCAAGCTCGATCTGGTGCTCGAGCGCCTGCTGCCTCCCCCAGCGACCACCAACAACCAGAGGTGACCCCGTGCTCGATCTCCTGAAGAACCCCGACATCCTGAAGCTCCTTGCAGCCGCCGGCGGCTGCGGGGGCATCCTGGGGCTGCTCACGCGCTACCTCGTGAAGCCCTACGGCAAGGTCGTCGACGGCGACGTCAGCCGGCTCGAGCGGGACTACCAGCGCAAGCTGGCCGCGGCGAAGGTCGCCCACGACAACGCCGACCCCTCTGACGACAAGGCAGCCGACGAAGCGGCCGAGCTCGCGCTCGATGCGAAGCACGCGAAGGAGCGCCTGCGTGACTTCCTGTCCGGGCTGCCCGGCGAATGACCGTCCTCTGGCAGGGCGACAAGAGGTGGGGCAAGACCAAGCTCGGCGAGGGCGGCAGCACCATCGGCAAGGCCGGCTGCCTGCTGACCTGCCTCGCGCAGGCCCTGCGGCACATGCACCTCGACGACGACGCCACGCCGGCGACGGTCCAAGACCACGCGCTGCAGGCTGGTGGGCGTCCCTTCCGCGGGCCGAGCGCCATCATCGCCGACGTCGCCATCGCCAACGGGCTGCTGGTCGCCGGGCGGGTCAACGAAGCCGAGGGCCAGTCCGCGCTGAGGGACGCCATCGCCGGTGCCGTCGAGCTCGGGCACGTCGCGCTGATGCACGTCGACCACGACGAGGAGCGGGGCGGCGACCACGACGCGGACCACTGGGTGTTGGCCACCGACGTCGTCCGCGGCGACGAGGGCGACGATGACGTTGTCGTCTACACCGACTCAGCCACGGCCGACGAAGGCACGCTGTCGCTGCGCACGTTGACCGGAGTCGCGGTCTGGGCCGGGGCCCCGCGCACGTACCGGGTGCGGGCTGTGCGGATGCTCAAGCCCGCCTAGCGTAGACGGACGTGGCCCCCGAAGCTCGGGCCGGAGATGAGGCCAAAAGCCTCGAGCACCCACAAGCAGGCGACGAGGACGACGACGACGTTGATCAGCGTCTTGATCGGCGCCGCCATGGGCACGAGCGTGTTGAGCACATAGAGAAGGACGCCGACGACGGCGAGGACAACGACGAGGGAGATGAGGCTCATGCCCCCGATGTAGCCACCGCGTCCACGTCGTCACTGCCCCGAAGTCCGTCGTCGCCGTCTTAGTCACGCCCCCGACGGCGCACGATTCGCGGCATGTCGACCCAGCGCATCCTAAAGGACAGCACGACGACGATCGTCAGCTATCCGCGGGTCGAGCAGGGCGACTTCGTCGTTGGTGTCCCGACCTCTGCTGAGGTGCGAATCGGCACGCCCGCCGTCGCAATGCCCGGGGAAGACTCGTGGTCGTCGGCCCTCGTGGAATCCGTCAGCGCGACGCTCACCGTGGCCGCGGCCGTCGGCGACACCTCGCTGACCGCTGACGGCGTCGGGCTGCTGACGTGGCTGGCCGGGCGAAAGTACCTCGTCACGCCCACCGACGGTGCCCCGCTGCTTGTGACGTCCGCCAGGACCGACTCCGAGACGTTGTCGTCGCCCTCGCCGCCGCTGCTCTACTTGACCGAGCCGCTCGAGCGCGCGCTGTCGACGACGACGACGATCGCCGGCTACTCGATCAGAATCGCCCTGACCGCGGCGCAAACCGCGCTCGTGGGCAGCGGCGTCGCCGTCTTCCGCGCCGTCATCGAGGGCATCACCTACTCGTGGTCGACGGCGTTCCGCATCGTGCGCCGTCTCGTGGTCATCCCTCTCACCGGTCCCGAGCTCACCGGCGCCTACTCCGTCGTGCATTCGATGCAGCCAGCGACACAGACCCTCGAGGAGGTCATCGACGCCGCGTGGGAGTACCGCCTGCTCCCGACGCTGCTGGCCAAAGGCGTGCGCGAGGAAGACATCGTGGACGCCGAGGCGCTGCGGCCCCTGCTCGCGCTCGCGTGCGTCGTCCATCTCGCCGTGCTCTCTCGCAGCGCCGACCCCGTGTGGCGTGACGCTGTCATCGCCGACTTTGAGCGGCTGACGGCCACAACGTTCTCGCGTGTCGACTGGCACGACGCGCCGCAAGACGCCGACCCACCGCGCGACCCTGACCAAACCCGCCGTCGTGTCGGCCTGCGCGTGACTCGCTGATGTCGTACGCAGCAGCTCGCCCGGTGCTGGTCTCGATCGTCAAGGGCACGACGACGACGACGAAAGCTCAGGGCCTCGGGGCCTCGCTGGTCCACGACGTCACCGGCTCCGACCGCGTGATCGCCGCGTTCAGGCATTTCTGGCTGCGTGCTTCGGCTGGCCGCCGATGGGGGCCAGCCACGCTGTCGGCCTCGATCGCCGCCTACGACGTCGAGGTCGTCGTCGACTACCCCGACAGCGACGACGCAGCAGCGATCGACGCCGCGATGATCGCTGACTACGAGGCCATCTCGGCTCGGCTCGCTGACTCGAGCCTCTGGCAGCGCCCCACGTCCACCATCCGCTGCGTCGGCGCGAGCGCTGACAGCGCACCCAGCGCCCCGCTGTTCCCCTTCGTCGTCGACGACGTCGAGGGCGGTCGCCGCCTCCGCATCGCTTTCCCTCTCGAGGTGACCAATGGCTGATATCGGCAGGCTCCTGTCTCTCACCGCCGGGCTGAACGCCTCGCTCAACCTGTTCGACAGCGCCCCGGGATCGTTCCTGCCGCTGCTGCCGCGCTCCTCCGTCCCGTCGCTGCTGCCCCGTGGCCGGACCCCGATCGAGCGCCCCATCGTCACCGTCGACGGCCGGCGCCTGCCGCGCATCCACGGCGCGCGCGACATCGGGGCGATCGAGATGCCCCTCGAGTTCAAGGGCGCCAACAACAACACCGGCGGTGCTGTGGCCACCTGGGAGGACAAGCTCGAGGCGGGCGTGTTGCTCGCGTCGCTGTTCGGCGCGGTCGCCACGGCCACCGTTGGAGCCGCTCCAACCGTCGCTGGCGGATCGGGCACGGCGTTGACCGCCTCGTCGACGGCGCTGGCCAACCTCGACATCGTTCTCGTCCCAACGTCTGCCGGTGGCGAAATCCGCCAGGTCGTCAGCGGTGGCGGCACGACCTCGCTCGTCCTGAACGCTGCGCTCGTCGGCACCCCGACCAACGCGGCCACCATCATCCGGCTGGGGCGCTATGCGCACTCCCCGTCGACGACGAATCACAAGCATGTGTGGTTCAACGCCGAGTGGGAGAATGCTCGCCGGCGCTACCGCGACTGCGCCCCGTCGGCGTTCTCGCTGACCATCCCGAACACCGGGCTCGTCGAGTTCGACTCGACCTGGATGCCCAACGACTACGACGACACCGCCGAAGCGAACCCCGCGTTCGTCTCCCCGACGGCGGGCAGCCCCATCGTCAGCGGCGGCAACACGTTCATCGTCGCGGCGAAGAGCCTGATGCTGCGCAGCGCGAAGCTCACGGTTGGCCTCGGGCTCGCCATGCGAGAGACCTCGACGGGGGCCAACGGCGTCAAGGGTGGCGTCTGCGCCGACAAGACCGCGGTCATGCTCGAGGGCGAGTGCTACGTCGGCGACGACGTCGGCACCATCGGCGAACTCGTCGACGACAGCGGCACGCCTTCGCTCGACGACATCCTCGGCACCGACGCTGCCCTAGGTGCAGCCATCACCACGCGCGACGTCATGCTGCAGGTCGGCACCGTCCCCGGCGCGTGCATGTTCATCCGCTTGCCCGAGGCCGACATCCGCGGGCAGGTCGTCGAGGGTGGCGCGTTCAACGTGCTCAAGTTCTCGGCGATGGCATGCGGCGCGACCCCGCTCTACCTCGGAGTCGGCTGATGCGCTTGGTGCTCCTCTACCCCGGCAGCAAAAGCGAGCCGGTCAAGCTGCAGGACGTCATGCGTGAGAGCCACGAGGCGTTCGCCGCGGGCGTCGCCCTCGAGATCGAGCGGCGCCAAAAGCTCGGGGTGCCCCTCGACGACGCCACCGATTGGGACGCCGTCGACGTCGCCGTCAAGGCGAAGGACGGGCCCAAGGTGGCGGCTCTCGTCAGCGGCAACACGCTGCGCCCCGTGCCCGCCTACGATCCGACCGAGGGCTACGACGACGTCGTCGTGCGCTTCGTCGCGCTGTCGGAGTCGCAGCGCCGAGACCTCTCCCTCGCGGTGGCCCTTGCCTCCGACGACCTCGACAAGGCTCGCGTGGCTGGCGACATCCCGGGCGTGCGCGCGGCTGATGAGCGGCTTGACCAGGCCCGCGGCGCGTTCGTTCGCGCGGCCATCTGCTCGCTGTTCATCAGCGGCGTCTCTCTCGAGGGGATCGACGCCGACGACCTCGAGGCGGTGCGCGCCTCGGGCCTGCTCGTCGACCTCTATGTGGCGGCTCGCGATTACCAGCGGCTCTCCCCGGGAAAAGGCGGGCGCTTTGGGTCTCGGCCGCTGTCGACCTGAGGCGCGACTACGACTGCGGCACATGCGGGGCTGACCAGCGGGTGCGCTGGGGCTGTCACGGAGGAGGACGGGTGACGCACTTCGAGGGCACCGAGCACGAGACACGGACCTGCCCGCGGCGTCATCTGCTGCGGAATCCTGACCTCGTCGGCATCTTCGATCTTCGGCGCTCGTGTGATGGGCACATCGGCATCGACGGGGCGCGCAACCTGTCGGCCGCAGCCTGCGAAGGGCTCGCCATCGTCGACGACGCCGTGGGCCATCGCCTCGAGTGGGAAGCGAAAGAGCGCGCGGCGCTGGCCGGGGTGAACCATGCCCGGTGAATCGATCGAGTGGCGCCTGGCCGTGCGCGACGACGGGTCGGCTGTCATCGACAAGGCGCGGGCGAAGATGGACGTGGCAGGCGACGCCGCGTCCAAACTTGCGCAGGGCTTCGGCAAGCTCGACGCCGCGGTCCAGCGGAACACCCCAACCCTCAAGGGCATGCAAGAGGGGCTCGGCAAGAGCGCGGGTGCCCTCGCAGCGATGTCTGCGGCGATGGGCCAGGGCGAGAGCAAGCTCGCCAAGTTTGGGCAGGCAGCTGTCGGGCTGATGGGCGCCTTTGCCGTGGGCGGGCCGTTCCTCGCGGGCCTCACCGCGGCAGGGTTCGCGATCGAGGCGTACTCCAAGGCGTCGAAGGATGCCGAGGCCGCCAACAACGTCTGGCGCAAGAGCGTCGACGAGATGGCCAGCGGCATCCACCTGCGCACCCTCTCCTCGCTGCAGCCGACGCGCGAGGCCATCAAGGCGATCACCGACGAGGTCAAAAACTTCGGCAAGACCGCCCACGAGATCGCCCTCGAGGGTGCCGTGGCGATGCAGCAGCAGATCGAGTCGCAGATCGCCAACATCGAGAAGACCGCCCGGTTCCGCCAGGCGAGCGCGAATGTGGCCGAGGCTGGGCTCGAGAGCGCCCGCATGAAGGGCCGCGGCATCGACGACGCGCAGGACCGCTTCGACCTCGCGCAACAGGTGCTGACTGAGAACAGGATCAAGCTCGACGAGCTGCGCATTGCGGCGGGCGGCGCCGAGGATGCGGTGTGGAAGCTGGCCGAGGGCATGGCCGGGCTCGGCGCAAAGAAGGGCGCGGCCAAGGGCTCGGGGGGCGCGAGCGCGGGCGACCCGCTGTTGGCTGCCTTCACCGGCGAAGGTGTCGAGGGGCTCGGTGGCGACCTTGAATCGTCGCGGGCCGAGACCTACCAGCGAGCGGCCGAGGCCCGACGCTCGGCCGAGCAGGCTGAGATCGACGGGGCAGTGGCCAAGGAACAGAGGCTTGCAGCCATCGAGAAGGGGGCGGCTGCGGAGCGTGCCTCTCAGCGGGAGATCGACAACGAGCGCCGACGCGCCTCCGAGGAGAGACTGCACCAGGACGTCGCAGGCTACGCCACACAAGGTGCGGGCATTGTCGCCGGCGCCTCGCAGCAGCTGATCGCCGACCTCATCACCGGGCAGGAGCACGCCGCCGAGCGCTTCGGGCTCTCGATCATGCAACAGGCCGGTCAGGCCCTTGTCAGCTACGGCACGCAGGCCATCGGGCGGGGCATCCTCGAGGCATCGAGCCCCCTGACTGCGGTCCTTGCCCCTGCCAGCTTCGGAGCCGGTGCCCTGCTCATTGGTGCCGGCGTTGGCCTCGGTGGCGCCGCGGCCGGCCTCGGCTCCAACCTCAGCGCCTCGAGTTCGAGCAGCGCCCGCACCTCTCCCGGCACCAGCACACGCGCAGGCAGCGGCTCGAGCGGCGCCGCTTCGGGCGCCCCGTCGACGACCGTCATCAACGTCACCTACGGAGCGGCGCAGGGCAAGGTCGCCGAGGACGTCGCGCGAGAGACGGCCAACGCCGTCCGCCGAGACAAGAGGCGCGGCCGATGACCACCCACCCGATCCTTCTCGCGTCCGTCGTGATCGACTCAACGAACAAGACTATCCGCATGTCAGAGGGGGGCGTGCAGGCGACGGTCACCATCGCCGAGGGCACCTACTTCCTGCGCGGCGACAACACTGCCGACGACCTCTGCAAGGCCATCGCCGACGCGCTCGCCTTGCACGCCGGCACCAACACCTACCCCGTCGCGGTCACCTGGGGCACGGACCCCGCTGCCGGGATCCCGAGCGCGGTGGTCACCATTTCGCAGAGCGGCGGCGCGGTGTTCGCGCTCTTGTTCGGCAACCCCATCACGACGTTCGACGTCACGACGATCGGCTTCATCGTCTTTGACACCGCATCCGACGCGGCGCCAAAGGCATCCGGCTTTTCGCCATGGGCGGCATGGGTCGGCGACGGCCCCTACCGTGAGCTCGAGGCCATCGATCGCCACATCGGCTACGCCAAGCGCTCGCGCAGCGGTGTCGTTCGTCGGGGGCTCACCGGCGAGACGCGCAAGGATCGGCGCTTCTCCGTCGAGTTCGTCAGCGCCACGCGCACGCACGAGAAAGACATCGTCGTCGACCCGAGCCGTGCGTTCTCGCGCTTCCTCGACCGCTGGATGGCGGGCCGGCCGGCCGAGCTGCACCTGACGACCGCCAGCGGCTTCGTGCTCGCGGCGCTGTCGGCGGCGACGGAGCACGGCGCGGGCTGGCACGTCGGCGGCGACGGCGATGACGAGTGGGAGCCGCGCCGGCACAGCGCCGCCGCCGCGCTCTACGCCTGGTCCCTCGACCTCTGGGAGCATGTGTGAGCGCGACGTTCGCCTCACGCCTCACGGGCTCCGACGGCCGCGACCTGCGCCTTGCGTTCGTCGTGCAGGGCGTGCCCTTCGTGTTTCAGCAGGGCCGCACCTCGCTCATCGACGCCGCCGTGGGCCTCGCCGGCTACGGCAGCGGCCACACGCGGTTCTTCGGGGTGGGCAAGATCGAGCAAGCCGCGAAAGAGATCGACATCGCGAAGCGCCGCATGATTGGCGGCTCGCTCACCGTCGAGATGCAGGACGACACGGCCGGCACGCTACAGGCGCTGTTCTCGCCACGCCGGCGCCGAAGCGCGTTCCTCACTGCGAACGCGACGGCGTCGGCGACACCCCTCAGCGTCAGCTCGGTGGCCCCGTTCGGCGCCGCAGGTACCGCCTACGTCGGCGGGGAGACCATCAGCTACACCGTCGCGGGCGCCACCCTGCACCCGGCGTTGCGGGGTCGGTTCGGCTCCGTCGCGCAGGCGCACTTCGGCGGCAGCGAGCAGGGCGCGGGCATCTTCATGTCGCCGCCCTCGTGGATCGGCCGGCGCGTCAAGCTGATCGCGTATTTCGAGCGCGACGACGGGTCGACCACGGCCGAGCTCGCCACGGTGCTCGACACGTTCCGACTCGAGGAAGCCCCGAAGTACACAGGGCACGGTTGCTGGCGGATGCAGTGCTCGCACCTGAGCGACGAGGTGGCGGCGCGAAAGCTCGGCGTGGGGCTGCGTGACCACCCCGTCAGCACGGGGCGCAGCAGCTACGGCGACTCGGCCGGGCCACGCGAGGCCGGCCGAGTCGCCGTAGCTGCTGCGCCCCGTGCTGAGGGGGTGGTCACGCAGCCCCACGCCGAGCTTTCGCGCCGCCACCTCGTCGCTC
>JBKJNL010000774.1:0-2939 GCA_046593615.1 Myxococcota bacterium
GTGCCGGACATCGTCGTCGAGTGGCCCGAGGGCCTGCAGGTGGTGGGCTCGGTGGGCTTGCAGCAGGTGCAGCTGCGCGTGCAGCGCGCGCCCGGCGATCGCGGCGATTGGCTGCAGGTCGACGCCGACATCGTCATCGACGAAGACGCCCTCTCGCTGGCGTTGCTGCTGCAAGCGGTGCGCGAAGGACGGCGCTTCGTCACCGTCTCGCCCGGGCGCTTCGCGGCCATCGCAGAGTCCCTGCGCCGCCGCCTCACGGCCCTCGCGGCCCTGTCGAACCCGCAGCGCGCCAGCAGCGCCGACGGCGTCGCAGACGGCGTGCTGTTGCCAGCGGCCGCGTCGTCGACGTTGATGGACCTGACCGACGATGTCCGCTTCGACGAGGGCGCCGTGCTGCACGAGCTGCGTCAGCGGCTGCAGCAGGCCCGCGACGTCGACGACGCACCGCCGGCGGGCTTGCGGGCCACCCTGCGGCCCTACCAGCGCGACGGGTTGTTGTGGATGCGCCGGCTGCAGGCCTGGGGCACCGGCGCGGTCCTCGCCGATGACATGGGGCTGGGCAAGACGCTGCAAGCGCTGGCGGTGCTGCTCGAGCGCGCGCCGCTCGGGCCGGCGCTGGTCGTGACGCCAACGTCGGTGGCCAGCCAGTGGATCGACGAGGCTCTGCGCTTCGCGCCGTCGCTGCGCTGCGTGTTCCTCGAGAGCGGCGATGGGCTGGCCGGCGTCGGCCCCGGTGACGTCGTCGTCTGCACCTGGACGCGGCTGACGCTCTACGCCGACGCCCTGGCCGCGCAGCGCTTCGCCACCGCCGTTTTTGACGAAGCCCAGGCCATCAAGAACCTCGAGACGCGCCGCGCCGCCGCCGCCCGCAACATCGACGCCGCCTGGCGGCTGGCCCTGACCGGCACCCCCATCGAGAACCACACCGGCGAGCTGTGGAGCTTGCTGCGCGTCGTCAGCCCCGGCCTGCTGGGCAGCGCGCAATCGTTTCGCGAGCGCTTCCAGCTGCCGATCGAGCGAGACCACGACGTCGCCCGGCGCCAGGCGTTGTCGGCGGCGGTGCGTCCCTTCGTGTTGCGCCGCACCAAGCGCGAGGTGGCGCCCGAGCTGCCGGCGCGCACCGAGGTCGTGCTGCGCGTGCCGCTGCCCGACGACGAAGCCCGCGCCTACGACGCCGTCCGCAAGGTGCTGGCCGACGAGCTCACGAGACCCCGGGCATCGCTGGCCCTGCCCGGCGGCGACGATCGGATGCGCATCCTGGCCATGATCACGCGCCTGCGCCTGCGGGCCTGCCACCCCGGGCTCGACGACGAAGCCTGGATCGGCTCGACCGCCAAGCTCGACGCCGCCGTGCAGCTGGTGCTTTCGCTCGTCGAGGCCCGGCACCAGGTGCTGGTGTTCTCGTCGTTTACGCGCGTGCTCGACCGTCTCGAGGCCCCGCTGCACAGCGCAGGCGTGCGCCTGACGCGCCTCGACGGCTCGACGACGGCGGCGGAGCGCAAGCGCCGGGTGGCGGCCTTTGACAACGGCGAGGCCGACGTCTTTTTGCTGTCGCTCAAGGCCGGCGGCACCGGCTTGAACCTCACGGCCGCCGACTACGTGGTGCTCTTCGATCCGTGGTGGAACGCCGCCGCCGAAGCCCAGGCCGCCGACCGCGCCCACCGCATCGGCCAGACCCGGCCGGTGACGATCCACCGCCTCATCGCCCAGGGCACCATCGAAGAGCAGGTGCTGGCGCTGCAGCAGCAGAAGTCGAAGCTCATCGACGCGCTCCTTGAAGGAACGGCCACCGCTTCGTCCCTCGACGTCGACGCCCTCGCCAGCCTGGTGACCGGCGCGGCCGCGACGCTGGCCGACGTGCAGCGCCAGCAGCAGGCAAAGAAGCCGAAGCCGGCGACGAAGAAGTCGCTGACGCCGAAGAAGAAGAAGAAGAAGACGTAGGCGGAACAAGGGCCGGAGCGACGCGTGGTCGTCGCGTGCGGTGGTCTTCGGTCCGCTCGTGGGCGCGCACGGAAGAGGCGGTTGCCGACGCACGGCAGCGATGATTGGCCATCACAATCAAAATCTGGCGCGGGCTCTGCGACAGCTGTTGAAATAAATTCGTTCCTTTTGCGCAGCACTTTTGTAAATCAGCAGATCCGACTCATGTGGAAAATCCGTCCGGTCGGGTGGCGCAAACATCCACCGGTTGGTATTCTTTTTCCGCCGCACCCCAGCAGATTTTTGCCCTGGGAATTTGGCTCCAGCGCACGCCGCCGAAGGGGCGCCGCGAGAATTCCGCGATCCACGCGTCGGGCTCGTGCGCTTCCGCCACCGGCGTCCTTCCCTGCAACCCGACGAGCCCCATGAATCTTTTGAAGCCCGCGACCTTCCTTGCCTTGATGGCTGCCGTGTCGGCCTGCGACTGCAACGGGACCCCCGCCAATGAAGGCGAAGGCGAAGGCAACGAGGGCGAGGGCGAGGGTGAGGCCGGCGAAGGCGAAGGCGAAGGCAACGAGGGCGAAGGCGAGGGCGAAGGCGAAGGCGAGGGCGAGGGCGAAGGCGAAGGAGACGGCGAACCACCCACCGTGCTGTCCACCGTCCCCGACGACGACGCCGAAGACGTCGCCGTCGCCACCCTGGTCTCGGCGGTCTTCAGCGAGGCCATGGACGAAGCCTCGGTCGAGTCGAGCTTCACGTTGCGTGACCGCGTCGGTCTCGTGGCCGGCGCTGCCGTCTACAACGTCGTCGACAACACGCTGACCTTCACGCCGACCAACAATCTCGACGAGAGCACGCGCTACACCGCGGCCCTGAACGAGGGCGCCCGGGATCTCTCGGGCCTCGGCATCGGACTGGACGTGAGCTGGAGCTTCCTGACGGTCGGTCCGCCCTTCGCCGAGCGCACCTCACCCCGCGACGACGCCACCGACGTCCCGATCGCCACCCGCCCCTCGGTG
>JBKJNL010000833.1:0-4851 GCA_046593615.1 Myxococcota bacterium
CTGCGACGGCCAGGTCCTGCGCACCTGCGGCGCGGGCGACGACGGCGTGGGCCGCTGCGAATGAGCCCGCTGCTCCTCGTGCTGCTGGTGGCCCAGGCCGACCCCAGGCCCACTCCGCCCGGCCCGGCGCCCGCTCGGCCCGCGGCGCAGCCCGCAGATGCCCTCGCCGAGTGCCGGCGTCTCGACCAGAGCTTCGACACCAGAGGCATGGCCGCACCCTGCACGGCCGCGACGAGCGACAGCGCGCGCCCCGCCGCCGACCGCGCCGACGCCGCCCGCTTGTTGGCCTTTGCCCTGTTCACCAACGGCGACGTCGCCGGCGCCGAGACCGCGTTCGTTCGCATGCTCGCGGTCGTGCCCACGGCGACGCCCGGTGACGGCGCCTCGCCCCGCCTGCAAGAGGTCTTTGGACGCGCCCGGGCCCGCTTCGATGCCAACGTCGTCGTCGTCACCGCGAACGCCTCTGCGGCCCCTGCCGGCGCTGGGCCCCCCGATGCCGGCGCGCCGACACAGGTCGCCTTTTCCGCAGACGTCGTCGACGAGCTCGCTCGCGTGACCCAGGTGCGGGCCGCGCTGACCGCCGCTGGCTCCGAGGTCAGCAGCGCGTCGTTGACGTCGACGGCGCCGGGGCGCTGGACGGGCATGGCTCCGGCTCCCACCCTCGTCGCCGACGGCTGCCGCGTCGATGCCCTCGGCGCCGACGGCGTCGTCGTCGCCTCTGGCGCCTGCGTGGCCCCGGCCACCGCGGCCGCCGCCGAAGACGGACCGCCCTGGCTCGTGATCGCCGCCGGGGCCGGCGCCGCCGTCGTCGTCGGCACCGTTGTCGTCGTCGCCTGGGCCGTTGCTGGCAACCGCGCGCCCGCCGCCGTCACCGTGGTGATTCAATGACCGCGCGCGCTGCCGCACTCGTCGTCGTCTTCGTTGCCGTCGTCCTTGCCGTGCCTGGCTGCGGCGTCGACGTCGACACCGTTGGTCCGACTCGCCTGGCCGAGAGCGAGCCCGGCCTGCTCAACAGCGCCCGGGCCCTCGTCTTCACCTTTTCGTCGACGGCGGCCTGCGCCGAGCTGGTCGACGCCAGCGCCGAAGCCATCGACGACATCCTCAACGATGAAGGCGGCGAGGACGCCAACCGCGCTGCGATCCAACGCATCCCCATGTTGCGCGGCAAGGTCGACGATCGCCGAGGCGCGGCCGAATTCGTCGACGACGACGCCAAGCACACGTTTGGCAAGGTTCCCTCGGGCGTCCCCGTGGCGTTGCTCGCCCTCGCGCTCGACGAAGACCCGACCGCCGAGTTCGCCGTCGCCGATCTGAAGGGCTCGATCTTCGCCGTGGCCTGCCGCAACGTGGTGCTCGAGCCGGGCGAGCGCGTGCAGGTGCCGCTGGTGCTCGCGCCTGCCGGCCTGCGCTGACCGCTCGTCTCCGACGTCGTCAGTGCCGCGCGGTCAGGTCCGCGGTGGCTTGAGCAGCGACACCGTGCTGCCTTCGTGCAGCTTGATGACGCGTGGCGTGCCGGGTCCGACGAGGGCCAGCACGCACAGGCGCCCGCCGTCTTGCAGGGTCGGACCCATGAGCTCGGTGCCGTCGTCGTCCTTGACCTTGGCCCACACCGACGGGTGGAAAAAAATGTCGCGGTCGCCGTATTTGCGCACCTGCACCTCGGCGGCGGCAGCCTGGGCGAAGCGGACGGCGTCGTAGCCCTCGCGAAAGCGCTTGGTGTCGACTGGCTTGGCCGGCGCCACCGGCGCTGACGCGAGCGGCGGCAACGACACCGGCACGGGCCCGACCGGCCCGGGAGCGGGAGGCACGGGCCCGAGCGGTCCTGCAGCGGGAGGCACGGGCCCGAGCGGCCCTGCAGCGGGAGGCACGGGCTTGGGCGGCCCTGCAGCGGGAGGCACGGGCCCGAGCGGCCCTGGAGCGGGCACGGTGGCGCGGGAAAACGCCGGCCGCGCGAGATCGTGGCGGAAGGTGTCGCAGGCAATCTGCTCGAGCTCGAGCTCGGTGAAGTGCGGAAACACCGTCTGCCCGTCGCGCTCGACCTGCAGCAGCTCGCCGACGCCGAGGGCGACGAGGCCGACGGGGCGTCCTTCGTCGGCCTGCACCCAGGCCCAGCCGCCGCGGTTCAGCTCGACGCTGCGGGCCTTGACGACGACGGCGTCGGCGGATTCGTCCATGCGAAACAGCATGTCTTCACGAAGCACGCGGCGAACCAGGCGGCGGGCCGGCTCGCGAAACCCCGGCAGCCGCACACACAGGTCGCTCTCGTCGCCGGGGTCGCTGGGATGCTTGGAAAACGCCACGCGGTAGGCGAGGCCGTTTTCGCCGACGGTGTGAAAGCGGAGCTTGGCTCCCCGGTCGGAGGCGACGATGCCGCGCGGCGCGTAGGCGTCGTCGGGGGCGTTGGCGATGCGGCCGATCATCCGCCACAGCGAGCCGGTCGACTCTTCTTCGTCGACGAAGCTGTCCCACAGGACCTGGTTTTTTCCGTCGAGCTCGAGGCTCAGGCCGACCAGGGCGCCGGGCATGTGGGCCCGGCTGCGTCCCCGCCCGACCACGACGCGCCCGTCGGGCAGCGCGATCGAGACGCGCAGCGCTTCGTCGATGGCCGGCTGCGGCGACAAGCGCAGCGACAGCCCGGTGCGTGACACGCCAACGGTTGACGTCTTGACCTCGCCGCTCGGCAGATCGACGACGACCTGGAGAGCCAGGCGGAAGCGCGGGTGTTGGCGAAGATCCTCGCCGGAGAGAGTCACGCTTTCAGTGTGACGCGGCTGCCTTGCCTGCGCCAGTTGCCGATCCGCGCGGCCAAAGCTGCCAATCCCGCGCAGCCTCTGCGCACCTGTCGGGGTGCAACACCTGTGCGACTGCGAGCAGGCCGGGACGTCGTCAGGGCCCCGGGCGAGGCGGGTTCGTCGCCCGCCTGTCAGTTCGCCCTCAGTCGGGCTTCGGCCGCAGCCACTTCTCGACCGCTGCGTTGTGGCAGGCGAGGTCTTTGCAAAACTCGTGGCGGCCGGAGTCGCCTTTGGCCACGAAGTACAGGTCGTCGGCGTCGCCGGCGTCGGTCGACGGCCACAGCGCGGCTTCGATGGCGGCCTTGCCGGGCTGGGCGATGGGCCCAGGCGGCAGGCCGGCGATGACGTAGGTGTTGTAGGGGTGATCGCGCAGGAGGTCGCTCTTCTTGATGCTGCCTTGATAGTCGGGTGTTCCGTAGATAACAGTAGGGTCGGTCTGCAGGCGCATGCCCTGCTTCAGACGATTGTGGAACACCGCAGAAATGTGGGGCCGCTCTTCAGGGGCGCCGGTCTCTTTTTCAATGATCGATGCCAGCGTGAGGGTCTTGTGCAGATCCCAGCCGAGCTCCGTCATGCGGGTGCGCATGCGGGGGTCGACGACCTCGTCGAGGCGGGCGCGCATGCGTCGCAGGATCTTCTCCGGTCCGGTGCCGGCGGCGAACTGGTAGGTGTCGGGAAACAGGTAGCCGTCGACGCCGCCCGCGACGCCGTCGGGGACCCCGAAGTCGGCGATGACGTTGGCGTTGCCCATCGATTTCAAGATCTCTTGCTTTGCGCCAAATCCGGCAGTCTCAAGAACTTGTGCGATCTCTTCTTTGCGCAGCCCTTCAGGGACGGTGAAACGTCGCTCCGCGTCGCGGCCGGTCTGCAACACGGCGAGGATGTCCTGTGGCGCCATCGACGGAGACAGCTGGTAGGTGCCGGCCTTTATCGTGCCCTCCTGCTTGGCGACGTAGCGGACCCATTTTTCGAAGAGCACTTCGTCGGTGATGACGCCGGCGTCGTGCAGCTGCTCGGCCACCACGCGGGTGTTGCTGCCGCGCTCGATGACCACGGTGACGGTGTGCGTGTCGTCGAGGGCGCTGGGCGCGCGCGAGAAGCCGAGCAGCTCCATCTTGTAGATGTAGAGCGAGGCGCCCGCGGCCATGGCGACGGCGCAGCCGAGGAAGCTGCCGATGCCGAAAATCTTGTTCCACTTGATGGCCATGACGCCGTCGTCGCCCGCGCCATCGACGACGTCAACGCGCTGGCATCGGCCCGGCCTGTCGCGCGGCGCGCTGCCTCAGCCCGCGATCCGAAATGCCACGCCTCGTGCCCGGGCCCGAGCGGCCCTGGAGCGGGGTACCCGGGCCCGAGCGGGGTACCCGGGTGCCCGCCGCGGTCAGCGTCGACTGGCGATGTGATCCTCGACGAGCAGCCGTGCAGCCTCGGCGTCGAGCAGCCCCTTGCGCTTGCTCTTCTTGACGTCGCTGTCGACGAGCCGGCGGGCGGCGGCCTTTGAGGTGCCGCGCTCGTCGACGAGGTGGACGGTGGCCGCGATGGCGTGACCGGCGAGAGCGTCACCGAGTGCGGCGGCGAACCCGCGGGCCCGCTTCGACATGGGCGATTCGTCGCCCGACGGCAGCAGCGGCAGGCCGACGACGACGTCGACGACGCCTTCGGCGACGATGAGCTTCACCAGAAAAGCGACGTCTTCGGCCCGCGATCGCGGCGTGAGGTTGTCGAGGCCGCGCGTCGTGAGGCCGAGCTCGTCAGAGAGCGCGAGGCCGGTGCGTTGCAGGCCGAGGTCGATGCCGAGCACGCGACCGCGCCCAGCATTGGCAGCGCCAGGAAGGCCAGCAGGAGACGTCAGGTGGAGCCCTTGCCTTTGCCTTTGCCGGTGTTGGCGACGGGCACCTGCGGGGCGTTGTCGTCGACCTCGGCCACGGCGGCGCCTTCTTCGAGCAGGCGGCGGCGCACGTTCTCCAGCGACATCTTGGTCTTCTCGCCCCACTCGCCGTCGGCGCCGGTGCGCACCACCATGTCGGCGGTCTGCGTCCAGGTCTTCTCGGCCTTTTCG
>JBKJNL010000878.1:0-8329 GCA_046593615.1 Myxococcota bacterium
CGTTGCCGCCGTTGCCGCCGTTGCCGTTGCCGCCGTTGCCGTTGCCCTCGTCGTCGTCTTCGTCTTCGTCATCCGTCATGCCGCCGTCGGGACAGCCGTCAGGCGGTGCCGGAATGATGTCGCCTTCGTGGTCGCCGTGGCCGTGCAGACCGTCGTCGTCGATCGTGATCTCGACGTACGGGTTCGTCGCCGAGCCGGTGGCGTGACAGATGGTGATCGGCGTGTGGCCTTCGCCGCCGTTGCCGTTGCCGTTGCCCGCGTTGCCGTTGCCCCCGTTGCCACCATTGCCGCGGTCGTCGTCGTCGTCGTCGTCGTTCTGGTTGTGCAGCGCCGAGGCCGAACCTCCTGCGCCGTTGGCGCCGGGTCCTTGGCCACAGGCGGCAGCGGCGAGAGCGAGGGATGCGGCGAGCGAGAAGCGAAGCGCGAACATGGGGTCCTCCGAGTTGAAGGAGTCAATGCACGGCAAGGGCCACTCGCGCGCCGCTCGATTCGACGCGATCAGCGGCGCGGCTCGTGGGTCGCGCCGCGGCGGCGAAGCGGCACGACGTTGCAAAACCGCTACGGACTGCCGTTCACGCGGCCGCTGGGCCAAGCGCCCCCGGCACCCGACCGCCGCGTCGTCTGCGAAGCCGAGCTACGTCGACAGACCCTGCTGGCGCCGCAGCAACCAGGCGTTGTCGCGGGCGGCAAACGCGCACAGCTCGAGAGCCCGCACGCTGTTCTGCAACAGCAACATGGCCCGCTGCGGCGGCTCCTTCAGCAACGACGGCAGCGCCGCCGATGACAACGCCGCCACCGGCGAACCAGTCGCCAGCAAGGCGAAGCGATCGCAGGCCCGCGTCAGGATCTGCAAGGTGCCGGCGACGTCGGCGGCGAGGGCCGTCTGGGCGAGCACGCGCGCGGTCTGCTTCTCGTCTTCGCGCAGCCGCGACATCAGCAACTCGCTGCGGACGTCGCGGGCGCCCTGGCCGAGCAGGGCGGAGCGCAACAGGTCGAGCAGGTCCTGCTCCTGGCCGGGCTTCACCAGCTCGGTCACGAGGGCGCCCAGGCGCACGGTCGCGATGCCGCGGGCCACGGCCGCCAGCATCGCCGTCTCGTTGGTCAACAGCTCGCGCGGCAGCACGATCTGCGGCACCGAGCCGGCCACCACCATGCCTTTGTCGACGTCGGCGATGAGCAGCTGGGCCGCCCGACCGGGCAGCAGCGAATCGACCCGCTGCGCCAACGCCAACGACTTCGGCGACGCCTGCGCCAACGGGCGTGCCCCGGCGGGCACGACGTCGCCCCCGAGGGCGACCTCGAGGTGCACGCCCATCAAGCTGATGAGCTGCTGCAGCGGACCGTTCCAACCCGTCGGCGCCAGGCGCGAGGCGATGGCCTCGCGATCGAGCGAGACGATCGAGGCGACGTCGGCGATGCGGCCGGTGACCGACGCCGGCACGCTGTCTTGCGGGCTGCCTTTGCCGCGCAGCAAGCCTTCGACGGTGCGCATGGCGCCGGCGCGCTCGAGCTGGCCCTGGCCGTCGGCGAGGGTGGCGGCGAGGGCAAAGACGCGGGGGTCGGCGGGCGTGCGCCGCAAGAGCTGCAAGATGCCGGTGACGGCGTGGCTCGCGAGCCGCGGGATGCGCGCGTAGAGCTCGGTGAGCTCGAGCCGCACCTCGACGTCTTCGGCGTCGGCCTGGTGGGCCTGGTAGAGCAGCGCGGCGGCGCGGTCTTCGTCGTGCAGCTTGTCGCGCGCGGTGCGGCCGGCCTCGAGCGCCAGCTTGCGGACCTCTTGCGGATCGGTGGCCACCTGCAGGCGGCTTTCGGCGAAGTCGACGGCGGCGTCGAAGCGGTTGGTTTTTTCGGCGGCGAGGATCGCCAGGCGGGCGACCTCGTCTTCGATCGGGCCCAGGCCCTTGGCCGACAGCGCCAACTGGTAGGCCTGTTCGGCGTCGTTCTCGTCGAGGTTGGCGCGCATCTGGATGACGAGACCGCTGGTGGCCCGGCCGCCGCTGACGATCGCGCTCTCGTTTTGCGTCGGCTCGGCGACCGCCGCCAGGCGCTCGAGCGTCGTCGCCGATGGCGGCAGCGCGCCCGGCACCACGCCGGCCTTTTTCATCAGCTCGGGATCGTTCGAGCGGCGCGCGAGCTCTTGCGCCTCGTGCTTGTGGCGCGCGTCGTTGCTCTCGGCGTGGACCTCGAGCCAGGCGTTGACGGCGTCTTTGGTGCGGCCGGCGGTGGCCAGCGCCTGGGCCCGGCGCTCAAGCGCGCGACGGCGTTCGCCACCGGACTTCACGGCGGCGATGCGGCGCCAGGCTTCGGCAGCGTCGACGAATTTGCCGGCGTCTTCGCGGGTCGAGGCCAGGGCCTCGAGCACCAGCAGGTTCGACGGATCGAGCTCGAAGGCTCTTTCGACGGCGGCGACGGCTTCGTCGAGCTTCTTTTGCCGCGTGCGCAGGGTCGCGAGATCGAGCAGCACCGTGGCCAGGCGCACCGGGTCTTCGCGCGGCGAGATGGCCCGCGTCAGCGACTCGAGCGCCATTTCGGCGGCGTCGTCGTCGTGCTGCTCGAGGGCGACCTTGGCCAGCATCTCGAGCGCGCCGGTGTGCTTGGCGTCGTGGCGCAACACCATGCGCAGGCGCTCGCGCACGTCGGCGTTGCCGAGGGCATAGGCGCAGCGGGCGCGGCGGAACAGCAGCTCGGCGGCTTCGCGGGGCGCGCCGGTGTCGTCGGGCAAAGCGGTCCACTGCTCGGGCGGGATGCGATCGAGCAGGTCGAGGGCCCGCTCGTCGTCGCGGCTGGCCCAGGCGATGTCGGCGAGGCGCACCAGCGCGATGGGCTGGTCGGCCTGGATCGTCAGGGCTTCTTCAAAGAAGCCGCGGGCGGCGCCCTCCTGGCCTAGCTCGTCGAGGGAGAACGCGCCGACCTCGGCGAGGCGCCGCGATCGCTCGGGGCCGTTGGTGGCGGCGTCGGCGGCGCGGGCCCAGGCGGCCAGGTAGGGCAGAAGCTCCTTGAGCTTCCGCTTCTTGGTCAGGTGCTCGCGCAACAGCTTGAGCGCGTCGGCGTCGCCGGGCTCCATCTGCAGCAGGGCCTCGGCGGCGGCGGCGGCGCCGTCGTCGTCACCGAGCTTCGCGCGCAGTCGGTAATCCTTTTTGGTCAGGGTCACGCGGCGGCGGGTGTCGATGGTGGCGCGGCGGGCCTCGTCGATGAGGGGCAGGGCTTCGGCGGGGCCGTCGACCATGTCGATCAGGCGGTCCCAGGCCCGCGTCGCCGTCTCGGGGTCTTCGGTGGCGCGGCGGAACGCGGTGCGGGCGCCGACGCGATCGCCGGCGACGAGGACGGCGTCTCCGCGCACGAGGTGCAGCAGGCCCGGCAGCTCGACGGCCGGGCGATCGCCGCCGCGGCTCTCGAGGCGCTCGAGCCGCTCCATGATCATGGGCAGGCCGTCGACCTGGCCGGCCTTGACCATGAGGCTGGCCTTCAAGACGAGGGCGTCGATGTCGTCGGGTGCCTTTTGCAGCGCGCGGTCGATGGCGTCTTGCGCTGACTTGTTGTCGCCGAGGCGGTCGGCGTCGACCGCCGCGATCTCGCGCAAGAACGCGACCTGTTGGTGGGCGTCGTCGGCGACGTCGACGGCGTTCATGAGCGCCATGCGCAGCGCGCCCCAGGTGTCGGCGCGGGCGGCCTCTTCGCGCATCATCTGCAAGGCCCGCGGGTGATCGGGCACGCGCGTCAGCACCGACTGCAGCGCTTTCTTGGCGCCGTCTTCGTCGGCGAGGCGATCGCGGCGGACGCTGGCGCGCTCCATCCACAGATGGGCTTCGCGACGCTTGAGCGTGGCGGCATCCGACGACGACGACGAATCAGCCTCGAGGTGCAGCAGCTCTTTGCCGAGCAGCTCGTCGACGGTGGGCCAGCTCTCGTGGGCGCGGTGCCAGGCCTCGGCGACCGAGAGGACCTCGAGGTCGGTGACGCCGGCCGCGCAGGCCATGTCGGCGAGGGGACCGGCGCGCTCGAGGTCACCGAGGGCGGCGAGCAGTGAGGCGGCTTCGCGGGCCGGCGGGCCGAAGCCCATCGGCGGCAGGCCGGGGATGCGCGCGGCGCTCTCATAGGCGAGCGCCGCGTCGAGGATGCGGCGGTCGGCGAGGTACCAGGCGGCGAGCTGCAGGCGCGATCCGAGGTCGATGTCGTCGGCGACGGCCTGGGCCTCGAGCAGGGCAATGGCGTTGGCTTTGTCGTCGAGCTCGGCCAGCAGCCGGGCGCGCTCAAGCACGAGGACACGGCGGGCGCCGAGGTCGTCGACCTCGCGCAGCCGCAGGTCGAGCACCCGGGCCAGGCCGGGGCCGGGATCGTGGGCGCGGGCGACGGTCTCGGCGGTGTCGAGGGCGTCGGCGGCGCCGTGGTCGTAGGCCTCGCACAAGGCGTTGATGGCCAGCTCGATCGACGTCGGCGACGGCGTCAGCACCAGCAGCGCGGCGGCGCGCAGGCGCAGCGGGTTGGCGGCGCCGCTCCCTCCATTCAGGTCGTCGGTGACGTCGACGGCCGACAGCAGCGACATGGCGGCGCCGTGCTGGTCGTTGAGGAACTCCTGCTGGATCGCGGCCTTTTCCAGGAAGCCCGCGGCGGTCGGCATCGCGGCGAGGACGTCGTCGAGCACGTCGAGGGCTTCGACGGGACGGCCCAGGCGGCGGGCGAGCAGGCGGGCGCGGCGCAGGGCGGCTTCGCGCTGCTCGTCGTCGATGGCGAGCTCCTGCCAGCGCCGCAGGGCGGCTTCGATCAGGGCCGGGTCGTCGACGCGCTCGGCGCAGGTGACGACGAGTCGGGCGTGCTCCGACGACGACGACGACGACAGCGCGGCCTCGGCGCTCCGCAGGGCGCGGCGCGGGGCCTGATCGAGCAGGGCCGTGGCCCGGCGCGCCAGCAGGGTGGCGCGCTCGGCCCGGTCGGTGCTGAGGCTCGCCTGGCGCAGCAGGCTCTCGGCCAGCAGGTCGTTGCGACCGAGGCCCGCAGCGATGGCGGCGATGCGCTCTTCGACGTCGACGCGGGGCCCGTGCAGCTGCGACAGGCGCAAGAGGCCGAGGCCCTGCAGGTCCGGCTGCGCGAGACCGGCCTCGCGGAAGCCCAGCAGGCGCGCGGCCTCGTCGACGACGGCGGTGCCGGTGATTGTCGGCAGCAAGGCGCTGGCGAGCTTCGGCTGTCCGAGGCTCACGAGCAGCGCTGCGGCGGTGGCCCGCTGCGCGGCGGTCGGACGGCGACCGAGGGCCACGAGCAGCGCTTTGACGTCGACGGCTTCGCCGACGGCGGCGGCGTCGACGGCGGCGGCGACGACGGCGGTGGCGCCGACGGGCACACGCCCGACCTGCGCGCTCACGGCGCGGCGCTGGGCGGCGGTGGTGAAACCGCCGGCCGAGCAGGCGTCAAAGGCGGCGACGACGTTTGCGCGGCGTTCTTCTTTGACGGTCGACAAGCCGGCGGCGATGGCGGCGGCGCGGGCGGCGGGATCGGCGAGGGCCTGGTCGGCGGCGAGGCGCACCTCGAGAGGCGCGTCGGACATCGGCACGCCGGCGCGCGACAGCAGTCGGGCGGCGCCGATCTCGGCGCCCATGCCTGGGCTGTCGTTGGTGCGGGCGTCGCGGGGCGCGCCCGCGATGTCGGCGCCGAGCTGGCGCCACGCGGCCTGGCGCGCGGCGCGCGGGTTGCGGCGGGCCCGCGCCATCGTCGTCGACGACGACGTGTGCGGCGGCGGCGGCGGCAACGTCAGCTCTTTGATCGCGGTGATGCGCTGGAAATCGCCAGGAGCGTGAGGCGCGAAGCTGCGCACGCCGGCCTGCAACGAGTGCCAGGCGCCAAAGAAGCCCTGGGCGGCGCTGCCTTCGAGAGTGTGGTGGGCGAGCAGCGGCAGCGCGCGTCGATCGCGCGCGCGCAGACGCCAGCTGGCGATCGACAGGGCGGTGTCGCCGCCCGCGGCATCGGCGGCGGCGAGGGCGCGCACGATGAAGTCTTGCGGACGCACGCCGACCGGGCGCTCAGCGTCGGGCGTGAGGCGCGCGATGTGGGCGGCGAGGCGGGCGGCGTCGCCCATGGCCCCCGATCGGGCCGCGCGGTCGACGACGTTTCGGGCCTGCAGCAGCACGGTGTCGTCGACGTCGGCGGCGGCAAGGCCAAGCAGCAGGCGGGCAGCGGCGCCGGCGGCGTCGTCGTCGACGTAGAGCTGGCTGGCGCGCAGACGAAAGGCCCGTGCGGGCAGGGCAGCGTCGATGTCGTCGGCGGCGCCTTTTTCCGTGCTGCGGGCGCGTGCGGCGGCGCCGTCGAGGGCGGCGACCAGCACGTCGGCGGCCTCGCGGCTCTTGCCGGTGACCTCGAGGGCGGCGGACAGGGCCTCTTGCAGGGGCCACGAGAGCGGCAAGCCGGCAAGGGCGTCGACGACGCGGGCGGCGTCGCCACCGCGGACGAGCACACCGAGGGCCGCGGCCAGACCCTGCGATCGCGGCAACGACGACGACAACGCCGTCAGCACGCCCTTGCGGTGCAGCAGCGGCGCGAGCGCCAGGGCGGTGCGGTCAGCAGGAGCACCGTCGGCGCTGCCCTCGACCGTGGCGGCGTCGTCGAGATCGGCGCCGAGCACGCGGGCCCAGACCTCGTCGCTGTCGTGGTGCTTGCCGAGGGCGGCCCGCGTCTGGCGGCGCAGCTCGCGGTCGGGGGTCGTGGCGGCGACGTCGACGGCGGCGTCGATGACGAAGCCGGCGTCGTCGCGGGAGACGCCGTCGAGGCCGATCAGACCGAGCAACGAGCGGGCTCCGTCGACGCGGCGGGCCATCGAGACCCGCGGATCGGTGAGGCAATCGATGACCAGGCGCAGGCGCTGTTTGCTGGGGGCGTTGTTGACCAGACCGAGCGCGCTGCTGACGGCGTCGTCGACGTCACCGCGGCGGCGGGCGGCGTCGATCAAGCGCACGAGGATCGCGTCCTGGGCAAAGCCTTGATCGGCCAGCTGCTGCAGCGCCCGCTCTTCGGCGGCGGTGTCGCCGTCGAGCAGGGCGCAGTCGGCGATGAGCCAGAGGGCGGCGGGTCCGGCGATGTCGGCGGCGAGGGCGCGGGCGGCCTGGCGGTTGCCGAGGGCGGCGAGCACGCCGGCGCGGGCCAATTCGTCGTCGACCACCTGAAGCATGGCGTCGACGAGGGCGTGGCCGGCGGCGACCGCGTAGGCGTCGTTCTGCAGCTCGACGGCCGCGGGGTCGCCCGACAAGCGGCGGGCGCCGTCGACGAGGACGTTGAAGGCGCCGACGGGATCGCGGGCCTGCAGGCGCAGGTCGGCGCGGCGGCGCAGGGCGGCGACGCGCTCGCCGACGTCGACGACGTGCTCGGCGGCCTGGGCCATGATCGCGTCGGCGACGTCGGGGAGGCGGGCGGCTTCGGCGGTCGACAGCGCTTCGTTGCGCAGGTCGTCGCCGTCGCGTCCGACGGGGGCGCGTTGTGCGAGGGCCAGCAGGTCGCGGCCGAGCGCGACCTTGTCGCCGGCGCGCAAGAAGCCTTCGATGGCCTTTTTGCGCAGGCGCACGGCGTCGTCGGTGGCCTCGGCGGCGTCGGCGGCGCGGCTGGCCCACGAGGCGGCGTCGGCTTCGCCGAGGGCGATGGCGGCGTCGGCGCGGCGCACGAGCTCGGCGGGGCGGGGGGCGCGCACGGTGAACAACGCGTTGAGGGCGCGGGCCACGAGGGGCAGGCGGCCGGTGGCGTCGGCGACCACGACGGCGCGCGACAGCTCGGCGGTGGCCAGGGCCTCGTCGTCGAGGTGGGCCGCGAGGGCGAGCCGCGCGGTCAGACGGTGCGGCGACAGCGGCTGCGTGCGGGCCCGACGGGCCACGGCGGTGGTCGACGGCCCCGTCGTCGAAGAGATCGTCGGCGAGGTCGTCGACGGCGCCAACGACGGTGCCAGCGCGCGCGTCAGGCCGCGATCGTCGCCGTGCCGCAGCAGCGCGACGGTGCCGGCGAGGCCCTGGGCCTGCGTCGTGATGTGCGCGCGCCCCTGCTCGGAGAAGCCTTTGGCGATCTTGGCGACGACGTCGCTGTCGTCGGCAAACGCCCGCATGGCGATCCCCAGCTCGCCGGCGGCGGCGGTCAAGGCATGGCGGTCGGCGAGACGCGCGGCGCGGCGGAACAACAGCGCGTGGCGCTGGCGACCCGGGGCGGCGTCGCCGTCGGCGGCGACGAAGCGGGCGGCGTCGACGTCGACGGCGCGGGGTCCGCGGGTGCGCCAACGGCGGGCGGCGCTGGCGCGCGCAAAGGCCGCGGCGACGGGAGCGGGGTCGTGAGCGGTGGCGAACAGCGCGTCGCCGAGGGCCAGGGCGGC